>JBKJYG010000549.1:0-4960 GCA_046715905.1 Hyphomicrobiaceae bacterium
GCCGCCGGCCTCGACGACGCCCCAAGCTGGGGCGCGGGCGTTGCCGCGGCGCGGACCGGCTCGACCAGCGTCGGCGCTGGCTTGGCGGTGCGCGCCGTCGTTTGCGGGATTCGCTCGAGGCGCGCAATGGCGACGGGTTTCCGCGTCACCTCGGTCGCGGCCAGCGGCAGCGAGCGATCGAGGATGGCGCGCATGTAAACGTTACGAGCGGCAGCACTTGAGCCACCGAACACGGCGCCGATCAGAAAACGTCCATTGCGCCGCACCGAGGCCACCAGATTGAACCCAGAGGGCGAGGTGAACCCCGTCTTCAGCCCGTCCATGCCCTCATAGCTGCCGAGCATCGTGTTGTGGTTGCGGTAGGTCACGCCGTTGAAGATGAAAGATCGCGTGGAAAATAACTTGTAATAGCGCGCAAAGTCATCGTTGAGGCGCAGCGCCAGGGTTATCATGTCGCGCGCGGTCGTGACCTGCTCGCGGTCCGGCAGCCCGCTGGAATTGCGGAAGGTCGTGGCCGGCATCCCGATTTGACGGGCCTTGCGCGTCATCAGGACAGCGAACTTCGCCTCGCTGCCCGCAATGTGCTCCGCAATGGCAACCGTCATGTCGTTGGCGGATTTGGTGACGATGGCCTTCAAAGCATCGCCCAAGGCGATATCGGATCCGGCCGCCAGGCCCAACCGGGTTGGCGCGGCGCTGGCGGCTGCGGACGAGATGCGGATGCGCGTGGTCGGGACAAGCCGGCCCTGCTCCATGAGCTCGAACACGAGATAGAGCGTCATCAGCTTAGTCAAGGATGCAGGATAGCGCTCGGCGTCAATGGCTTGCGAGTGAAGGATCTGGCCGCTGTTGCCATCGAGCACGGCGGAGGCGTGCCGGTCCGCGGCGTAGGCAATCGACTGTATCGCCAGGGCCGCCCACACGATGAGACTGGCACATGCGGCCAGCCGGCAGCGGCTCGCTCGGCCACAACCGGGTTCCAACCGCGCCGGCAGGGCGGGATCGGCTCCGTGAGCCTCCTGGTTGACGTCCCCCCGCATCCCCTGGTCCAACGCTCGAACGACTGTTGTGACGCTGCATCGCGTCGATGACCTCCATACCGCACCCCAGTTTGGGGCCGCTTTGCGGCGAGCGGGACGGAAGCCATGCCGAGGACGTGACCCTACCCATGGTCAGTTAATTAAAAATTAATGGTGCAGTGCAGCAAATTATCTTGACGTCATTGTGCACTGCACATAACGTGTCGTGGATCCTCTTTCCCTTGAATCCTGTATCAGCGAGACCTTCCATGACCAAATCGTTCGACGACATTCAACGCGTCAGCCAGGGCCACCTCGAGACCACGATGACGTCGCTTGGCGAATTGAGCAAGGGCTGGCAAGCCATTGCGACCGAGATGGGCGAGTACACCACGCGCTCGCTGACGGAGGGAAGCCAGACCGTCGAAAAGCTCATGGCGGTCCGCTCGGTCGATCAGGCTTTTGAAATCCAATCCGGCTTCGCTAGCCGCGCCTGCGCGACCTACATGCAGCAGATGGCCAAGATCGGCGGCCTGTACTCCGAATGTGCCAAAGACGCCTATCGTCCGTTGGAGCGAGCGCTTAAATCATCCCACTAAGCTTCAACGGGCGCCAATGGTGCACGTGACGTCGGGTTCACCGGCAACTCAGGCCCACCTCGCATTTGCAGGTGGGCCTTTTTATTTTGAACGACGGGGCCACATTGACGTCAGCCGCGATCGGCGCTCAACCGGCAGGGCGCGAGCGAAGTTTGCGGTTAAGGGCACGCTCCAAGTAAGATAGGTAAATCAGATACGACTAAGCCGGGCCGAAGGTGACGACACGCCGGCTCAGAAGCGGGCATGATGACGATGATGAGTGACCCAGTGACAATGATGGCGGGGAAGAATGGGTCGCGGGACGGTGATGAGGGCAAGACGGGGCTCGTCACCAAAACGCGGCCAAAGACCAAGCGACCAAGCCTTTACCGGGTGCTGCTACTGAATGACGACTACACGCCCATGGAATTTGTCGTTCACATTCTCGAACGCTTTTTCAACAAGGGACGCGAGGACGCGATGCGCATCATGCTTCACGTGCACCAGAAGGGCGTGGGACTGTGCGGCGTTTACACCTATGAAGTCGCCAAGACCAAAGTGACCCAGGTTATGGATTTCTCCCGTCAGCATCAGCATCCGCTGCAATGCACTATGGAAAAGGAGTAGGGCGCCGGTGCCATCCTTCTCACAAAGTCTAGAGCAAGCCCTTCACCGCGCGTTGGAAAATGCCAACGAGCGGAACCATGAGTACGCGACCCTCGAGCATCTGTTGTTGGCCCTGGTCGACGATCGGGATGCCGCGGCGGTCATGCGTGCCTGCAATGTCGAGGTCGACCAGCTTCGCCGGCGCATCGTCGAATATCTCGACACAGAGCTCGACAGCCTGGTGCGCAAAGGCTCGGCTGACGCGCAGCCGACGACCAGCTTCCAACGCGTCATTCATCGCGCCGTGGTGCACGTGCAGTCCTCGGGCCGCGAGGAAGTCACGGGCGCCAACGTGCTCATCGCCATCTTCGCCGAGCGCGAGAGCCATGCGGCTTTCTTTCTGCAAGAACAGGAAATGACCCGGTTCGACGCCGTCCAATACGTGAGCCATGGCATTGCCAAACGGCCCGGCATGACGGAGCCGCGGCCGGTGCGCGGTGCCGACGATGAAGGCAGCGGCACCGAGGCAGGCAGCGATAAGAAACAGGGCGATGCGCTCAACAACTACTGCGTCAACCTGAACAAAAAGGCGCGCGACGGCCGCATCGACCCGCTCATCGGGCGCGAAAGCGAAGTGATGCGCACCATCCAGGTGCTGTGCCGCCGGTCAAAGAACAACCCGCTGTTCGTCGGTGATCCAGGTGTGGGCAAGACAGCGATTGCCGAAGGACTGGCCCGCAAGATCATCCGGGGCGAGGTGCCGGAGGTGTTGCGCAACGCCACCATCTTCTCCCTCGACATGGGCACGCTGCTGGCCGGCACACGCTATCGCGGCGACTTTGAAGAGCGGCTCAAGGCCGTCATGAAGGAGGTCGAGAACTACCCCGGGGCCATCCTGTTCATCGACGAAATTCACACGGTGATCGGCGCGGGTGCGACCTCGGGCGGCGCTATGGACGCTTCGAACCTGCTCAAGCCGGCGCTGCAATCAGGCACGGTGCGCTGCATCGGCTCGACCACCTACAAGGAATACCGGCAACACTTCGAGAAGGATCGCGCTCTCGTTCGCCGCTTCCAGAAGATCGATGTCAAGGAGCCCTCGGTCGAGGATGCCATCGAGATCATGAAGGGTTTGAAGCCCTACTTCGAGGAGTTCCACAAGCTCAAGTATACCAACGAGGCGATCAAGGCGGCCGTCGAGCTGTCGGCGCGCTATATCAACGACCGCAAGCTCCCGGACAAGGCGATCGACGTGATCGACGAGACGGGCGCGTCGCAGATGCTGGTCCCGGAAGGTAAGCGGAAGAAGAAGATCACGGTCAAGGAAGTCGAGGCGACCGTCGCCACGATGGCGCGCATTCCGCCCAAGACCGTGTCCAAATCGGACGCCGAGGTGATGTCCAATCTCGAACGCGACTTGAAGCGCCTGGTCTTCGGCCAGGATGCGGCGATCACCGCGCTGTCGTCAGCCATCAAGCTGTCGCGTGCCGGACTGCGCGAGCCCGAGAAGCCGATCGGCTCTTATCTGTTTTCCGGACCGACGGGCGTCGGCAAGACCGAGGTGGCCAAGCAATTGGCCAGCCTGATGGGCATCGAGCTGCTGCGCTTCGACATGTCGGAATATATGGAGAAGCACACGGTATCGCGGCTGATCGGCGCTCCTCCAGGCTACGTTGGCTTCGACCAGGGAGGCCTGTTGACCGACGGAATCGATCAGCATCCGCACTCGGTGTTGCTGCTCGATGAGATCGAGAAAGCGCATCCGGACCTGTTCAACATCCTGTTGCAGGTGATGGATCACGGCAAACTCACCGACCACAACGGCAAGCAGGTCGACTTCCGCAACGTCATCCTGATCATGACCACCAACGCGGGTGCGTCCGACATGGCGAAAGCCGCCATCGGGTTCAATCGGGCCAAGCGCGAGGGGGACGACACCGAGGCGATCAACCGATTGTTCACGCCGGAATTTCGCAACCGTCTCGATGCGGTTGTCACCTTCAACGGCCTGCCGCAGGCGGTCATCACCAAAGTGGTCGAAAAGTTCGTGTTCCAGCTCGACGCGCAATTGTCCGAGCGCGGGGTGACGATCGAATTGACTGAGTCGGCGACCAAGTGGCTGGCCGAGAAGGGCTACGACGAGAAGTTCGGCGCCCGCCCGCTCTCGCGCGTCATCCAGGAGTACATCAAGAAGCCTCTGGCGGAGGAGTTGCTGTTCGGACGGCTCGAGCACGGCGGCGCGGTGCGCATCTCGACGGAAGGCGAAGGCGAGGATGTCAAACTCGCATTCGAATATTTCCCGGTCGATCCGTCAAAGAAGCCGAAATCGCGTGAGGACGAGGAGGATGACGACGATGACGGCGACGCGCTCGTCGGCGCTTCGCCGAAGCGGGCTCTGCCCGGACCCAAGGCTGGAAAGGACGGTAGCCGCCCAGCCGGCGCTGTCCCCAGCGTGCCTCGACGCAAGAAAGACGACTGAGTCGTTTGACTGACTTCCTCGTCACGATAGAAAGCCCGCCGATGGTCCGGTGGGCTTTCGAGCTTTTAGCGCGCAACATCCGTCATCTCAGCGACGCGCCTGTCGACCCTCAGTGCGCCGTCAGCGCCTGCCGCAGCGTTTGCGCCTTCGCCGCCGGCACCTCGGGCTTTTCCATCCGACCCGTATGCGGTTCCAGCCTGACCCCGTCCCAGCGCGGCAGGATGTGGAAATGCAGGTGGAAGACGACCTGCCCGCCGGCCGGCTCGTTGAACTGCTGG
>JBKJYG010000550.1:0-9122 GCA_046715905.1 Hyphomicrobiaceae bacterium
TCGGCGTCCCACCACATGTTGAGCGCGCCCGACGCACCGGCGCCCACGGCGATCGCCAGCACGGCTATGATCGCGAGCACCGGATGCAGCGTCCCGGGCGCGGCGACCAGCCCGGTGATGGCCGTGAACACGACCAGTGACATCACACGCGGCTTCAGCAACTCGATGAAATCGCCGACGCTGCCGCCCTCGACATCAAAGGCCATGCCATGCCCATCGCCCACCATCGCACTGCCCGCGTTGGCACCGATTTCGCTGCCTGCTCCACTTTGCGCCATGACCGTCCTGCCCATTCGCTTCCGGTTGGCTTCAGTGATGATCGGTCGCCACGATCTTCGGCAACGTCTCGTAGGAATGGAAGGCTGGCGGCGAGGGCAGCGTCCACTCGAGCGTGGTGGCGCCGGGTCCCCACGGGTTGTCGGCCGCGCGTTCCTTGCGGTAGAACGCCAGCGCGACACCGACGAAAAAGATCAGCGTCGCCACCGCCGACATATACGAGCCGTAGGAGGAGATCTTGTTCCAGCCGACAAACACGTCCGGGTAATCGGCATAGCGTCGCGGCATGCCGGCAAGACCCAGGAAATGCTGTGGAAAGAACGTAATATTGGCGCCGATGAAGGTCAGCCAGAAGTGAATCTGACCGATCCGTTCATTGTACATGTAGCCGCTCATCTTGGGGAACCAGAAGTACCAGCCCGCGAAGATGGCGAACACCGCGCCCAGCGACAGCACATAGTGGAAGTGGGCCACCACGTAATACGTGTCGTGCAGCACCCGGTCGACGCCGGCGTTGGCCAGCATGACCCCCGTAACGCCGCCCACCGTGAACAGGAAGATGAAACCCAGCGCCCACAACATCGGAACGGTGAAGCGGATCGAGCCGCCCCACATGGTGGCGATCCACGAGAAGATCTTCACGCCCGTGGGCACGGCAATGACCATGGTCGCGAACACGAAATAGGCCTGCACGTTGACGCCCATGCCGGACACGTACATGTGGTGCGCCCACACCACGAAGCCGATGAGGCCGATCGCAACCATGGCGTAGGCCATGCCCAAATAGCCGAACACGGGCTTGCGCGAAAACGTCGACACGATGTGGCTGACCATTCCGAATCCGGGGAGGATCAGGATGTACACCTCGGGATGGCCGAAGAACCAGAACAGATGCTGGTAGAGCAACGGGTCACCGCCGCCCGCCGCAGAAAAGAATGTGGTGCCGAAATTGCGATCGGTCAGCAGCATGGTGATGGCGCCAGCCAGCACCGGCAGCGACAGGAGCAGCAGGAACGCCGTGACCAGAACCGACCAGACGAACAGCGGCATCTTGTGCAGCGTCATACCGGGCGTGCGCATGTTGAAGATCGTGGTGATGAAATTGATCGCACCCAGGATCGACGAAGCGCCGGCCAGATGCAGCGACAGGATGGCGAAATCCATCGCCGGTCCGGCGTGACCCGAGGTCGAGAGCGGCGGATAGATGGTCCAGCCGCCGCCCACGCCGCAACCCGACGTGTCGCGCGGCCCCACCGCATCGCCGACGAGCTTGCAGGCGCCCGCGCCCTCCACGAACATGGAGATGATGAGCAGCGCGAACGACGCCGGCAGCAGCCAGAACGAGATGTTGTTCATGCGCGGGAACGCCATGTCCGGCGCACCGATCTGCAGCGGCACCATCCAATTGCCAAAGCCGCCGATCATGGCGGGCATGACCATGAAGAAGATCATGATCAACGCGTGGCCGGTGACGAACACATTGTAGGCGTGGTGATGCGAGAACCATTGCATGCCCGGCTCGGCCAGCTCGAGACGGATCGCAATCGAGAGTAACAGGCCGATGACGCCCGCGATCAGCGCGAACAGCAGGTACATGGTGCCGATATCTTTGTGGTTCGTCGAATAGAACCACCGGCTGACAAAACTGTAGGGCACATCGCCGTGGTCATGGGCGGGAGTGCCGTGGGAGGGTTCAACGCGTGCGTTGGTTGCCATCAGGATCGCCTTCGGTCTTGTGCTTGGTGCGTGCGTGCAGTTCCATTTTCGCACGATCGTGGTCGTTGCGGCTTCCCATCACTTCGCGGGCACTTGCGCGACACGCTTATCGGACGGCGCACCGTCGGCCGCGAGGGAGCTGCCCACCTGCTCAAGCGCTGCCTTCTCAATGATATCTTTCGCGCGACGACGGTCTCGAACCTTTAAGGCTGCGATCCAATCGTTGAAGATTTGGTCCTTCACCACGCGAACCGCAATCGGCATCGCCGAGTGATCCTTGCCGCAGAGCTCGGAGCATTGCCCATAATAGACGCCCTCCCGCTCGGCTTTGAACCACGTGGCGGTGGTGCGTCCGGGCACGGCATCGACCTTTGAGCCGAATTCCGGGATGGTCCAGTTGTGCAGCACATCGCTCGCCGTCACGAGCACGTGCACGACTTTGTTCACGGGCACCACGACCTCGTTATCGACAGCGAGCAGGCGCGGCGCCGGCAAGCCTCGCTTGATCTGCGCCTCGCGCTCCTCGTCGTTGAGCATGATCGATGTGAAGCTGATGTTGCCTTGATCGGGATAGGCGTGCGTCCAATTCCACTGGTTGCCCGTGGCTTTGATCGTGAGATCGGGCGGCGGGTAGGTGTATTGCTTGAACAGGAGCTTGAACGACGGCAGAGCGATGACGATCAAGATGAGCACTGGCACCACGGTCCAGGCGATTTCGATCGCCGTGTTGTGCGTCGTGCGCGAGGGCACCGGATGGGCTCGCTCGTTGAACCGAATGGCGACGTAGCCCAGCAGGCCCAGAACGAAAATCGTAATGGCGATGATGATCACGTTGACGAAATTGTGCAGCCAGTAGATGTCACGGGAGACCTCAGTCACGCCCTCGCGCAAGTTCATCTGGTAGGGATCGGCAGCGTAGGCGCTCACCATCAGAAGCGGCAACAGCATCGCGCCAGCCACCAATCGCCCGAGCGCATCTGGTCGTCCTGTCATCATCTACCCGTCCCCAGTGCTCGCTCTTCTTAATCGTTCATGTGATCGGTCGTGGCACGCGTTCCGGCGCGAGGGGCTGCCCTCGCCACGTCGAACTTTAAGCTTGTCGGCGGTCCGCGTCCCGCACCTTATCGTCCCGAACGGGCACGCACACGGCCTACATCAAGGCTTCGGGTGTTTCAAGACGCCGCAACAAGGGCCAAGCCCCGTCGGACCCAGCAACGTAGCCCGACTTGAGCGCCAGGGTAAGGAGGCCTTGCCGCCTGAGAGACCCTACCTCGACATCAGTACTCGAGGTCCGCCCGCTCTATCGCCAGGGTTGCGGCAAATCGCGCTTGCCCCAATACCGCGTTCTGAAACGTTGGCGCGTCCCACTTTGGCCCGAATCGTGGGCACCTTGGCCCCAGCTTCGAGATCCGGCGAACTTAGTCGCGCGCTGAACTCACCTGAGCAGCTCCTAGGAACCGGCACGTCGTCCGCCAGCAAGCATCGGGGACCGTAAGTGAGTGACTTCCCAAGCACGGCGCGACCGAGCTGGTGGCTGTGCCGGCTTGCCGTGAGCCTCACCGGGCTGGCGCTGTGGTCCGGCATGATGACGCCGGCCGCGAGCGTCGAAGGCCCGGAAGGCAACGTCAAATCGCAGCACGGCGATTGGCAGGTGATCTGCAAGCCGCCGCCACCGGGCGCCAAGAACGAGTCCTGCGCGCTCGTCCAAAGCGTCACCGCGGAGGATCGCAATAACGTCGGCTTGACGGTCTATTTCCAGAAATTCTCCAATGGCACTCGGGTTTTGCGCGTTTTTGCGCCGCTCGGCGTGCTGTTGCCGCCGGGGCTCGGCCTCAAGATCGACGACAAGGATGTCGGCAACGCCCCCTTCCTGCGCTGCCACAACTTCGCCTGCTATGCCCAGGTGGTCGCGGAGGACAAGCTCGTCGATCAACTCAAGACGGGCAAGACCGCCGTTTTCATCATCTTCCAGACCGAGGAAGCCGGCATTGGCATTCCCATCTCGCTCAATGGCTTCGCGCAGGCGCTGGCAGCGCTAACCTGAGCCTGAGGGCTCACAGGCCCGCCGAGCAGGATCGGCCCGACGACTCCACCTTGGAGGCCGCCGGACCGCTTTTGAGGAACGTAAAAGCGACAGTTAGAAAATGAAATTGTTCTCGAGGATCGGACCGGTGTAGCCCTGGAGCAGGATTTCGACGTCAGGCGCCAGATTGTTGTTCACGTTGCCCTGGACCAGGGTGGATTCGACTAACCCATCGCCATCAGTATCGACCAAACCGTATCGGATCTGTCCGGCAGCCAAAATGAAGCCGGGTGTCGCGTCGCTGAAGGCGGCCGTCCCGATGAAGGTGAAGGCCTGTCCATCTCCGCCGCCACCGGCCACGGTGGCATTCGCATCAATGGCCTTTAAACTGATGACATCCAAGGCCTCGAAGCCGATGATGACATCCCGGCTGCCGCCGACACCCGTATGACCATCATCGAATATGAACGTATCCGCGCCAAGACCACCGTTCATGGTGTCGATGCCTGCGCCACCACTCAGGATATCAATGCCCGCTCCACCCTCCAGGATGTCATTGCCGTTATTGCCATTCAACGTGTCATTGCCCGCTCCGCCGAAGAGACCGTCAAGTCCCGCACCGCCGGTCAAGGTGTCGTCGCCGTCA
The DNA here is from genome assembly GCA_046715905.1 of Hyphomicrobiaceae bacterium. Lineage (GTDB taxonomy): Bacteria > Pseudomonadota > Alphaproteobacteria > Rhizobiales > Hyphomicrobiaceae. The sequence goes on from JBKJYG010000550.1 coordinate 4,662, forward strand.
AACCCGAGAATGAGGTCGCTGGCACCTGAGCCAAGGATGGTCTGGTTCCCATTCGTTCCAACCATGCCGAGGAGGTTGAAGGTGGTTGCGTTGAACCGAACAGACTCGAAGTTGGTGAGTGTATCGGTTCCAAGACTTGACGCCGGCGCAACGTCCTTGTCGATAACCGTGAACTGCTCGACACCAACTTTGCTGAAGTCAAATGACAACAGGCTCTTGCCAAACACCGCAACGTCAGCGTTGTTGACGCCGCCGTCGAGCGTATCGTTGCCAAGGCCGCCAATCAGGGTGTCGCTACCCGCGCCGCCGATGATCGCATCGTCGCCCGCGCCACCGTCGAGGACGTTGTTACCGCCACTTCCCGTCACCGTATCATTGCCGGCACCGCCGATGACGTTTTCGATCGAGATCAGATAGTCGGAGCCGCTGTCAGCGCCCGCTGCTGTTCCCACACCGGTTTGTGCCGGGTTGAGCTGCCAGGTGTCTGTCGGGCCGTTCGGTATGGTAGCGCCGGCCGAAAGATTGACCGTCACCGAGCTCGTCGTGGTGGCGAAGGTGGCGGTATCCACGCCGGCACCGCCGTCCATGATGTCGTTGCCAAGGCTCGCGACCAGACTGTCTGCGCCGCCGAACCCAAGCATCACATCATTGCCGGCTTCGCCGACCAGCGTTTGCGCGCCGGCGCCCCCCACAACCGCAATATCCTGTGTCGTTACCGTTTGGGCGCCAAACGCATCCGTATAGGTCTCAATGAAGCGATAGACACCGGGCGTCGTGGCGATAAATGTCGCGGCAATGGCACCGTCAACATTGGTCCAAGAATTGTCGGTGTTGCGTTGCTGCCATGCACGGGAGACGGTACCGACGATACCGTCGGGATCGCTGGTTGTCGCTGTCAAGGTAACCGAGCCGCCATTGCGGGCGCCGCCACGCGGTTGGTAATCCGTAATACGGGCCAAGCCCAGCTCATTGACGTTGTTGATCGCAACATCCACGACAATGGTATCAACCAGCTCGCCATCGCTGACCTGAACTGTCAGCGACTGGTTTTGCTGTCCAAGTGACGCAAGCGCTTCGAAATCCGGTACGGCGGCCAGACTAATCTGGCCATTTGCACCAATGGTGAAGAGCCCGGCTTCGTTTCCGGCAGCAATTGTCCACGTGAGCGGATTGTTCTCGGCATCGGTGGCCGCCAGTAACTGTACGGCGCCCCCGATCGGCGCATTCTCATCGATCGCGACAGACAATGGACCAGGATTTGTAATGACTGGAGCAGCGTTGACGACGGTCGATGCGGCAGTCACGGCCGCAGCGGCGCCAAACTTGAATAGTTCAACATCCAAGACGATATCCGTGCCATCGCGGCCGGCAACTCTGTCGACAACCTTATAGACGTCGAAACCGCCAATCGACATTGAAGTGATGTCATAGTCAGCGCGATCGCCGCTGAAAATTGCCAAGTCGCCTGTTCCGGCGGTGACGCCGTTGGCATCTGTTCCGCCGTCGCCCAGAATTTGGGCCTTGAACCGGTCTGACATCAGCATCTCGGTGAAGTGCTTGTCAAAACCAACAGTGCCGAGAATACCAGAACTGAGGGTGGAGGTCGCGGCAACGCGATGCGAGGCGCCAGCGAACGCGTCGTACGTGATATAGTTGTCGGCAACGCCAGGCGCCGTTTCATAGCGTCCGATCAGGCTGTCGAGCCTGACCGAGCCGCCGACGATGACGTCGTTGCCGCCGCTGCCTGTGAAGGTGTCGCTGCCTGAGCCGCCGATCAACCAGTTATTGATGCCCAGGCCCTGATCGCCAGCGACATCGGCTGACACGCCTCTCAACGTATCGTTGTTGCGCGTGCCGATGATGCCTTCCATTTGGAACCAGGCCGGGAACGGCGTCGTGCCGTCAATGGCAACCAGTGGGTTTGTCTGTGTCAGCATGTCGGCCGTGATGCCGATCGGGCTCAGATCGTAGTCGCTGAAGTCAATCAAATCGAAGCCGGTGTCGGTTTTGCCGTCGCCGCCGACAACTTCGTCGGGGCCGCCGCCGATAGCCTGCGAGGGCCGGCCGGGACGGATGATGTCATCGCCGTCGCCGCCGAGTATGAGGTCTTGATCGTCGCCGCCCAGGATCAGGTCGTCGCCGCCGTCACCATAGAGGTTGTCGCCCGATGACCCGCCATCGATGAAGTCGTTGCCGTCGCCACCATGCGTGAACGGGTCGGTGTTGCCTTCGCCGTAGAGCGCGTCGTCGCCAGCGCCACCCGACAGCTTGTCGACGCCCTCTCCACCGTAAATCGTGTCGTTGCCGGCACCGCCGACGAGCTGATCGAAGCCGCCGATCTCCGTGCCGCTGCCATAACCGTAGATCGTATCGTCGCCGTCGCCGCCGTCGACCAGATCGGCGCCGTCGCCTGAGTCGATAAAGTCCGCGCCAGCGCCGCCGTAGAGCCGGTCGTTGCCGAAATCCCCGTAAATCTTGTCGTTGCCGCCTTCGCCATAGAACGTGTCGTCGCCGCTGCGCATATGAACGAAGTCGACATTGTCGGTGCCAACCATTACCTCATGGGAATCAGCGCCCGAGGTCGGCGTGCCTTCGACGGGATGAAGATCATCGGGCGCCAGGTCGGGGCGGAAGTCGCGGATGTACTGCACACCGCCAACCGTGATCAGCGTGCCGTTGGTGTTGATGCTGTTGGGGTTCGCACTACCGTCGGACCAGATGCCGAGCGTGGGGTTTGCAGCGAGGATCTCGCCGTATTTGTGCTCGGTCTTGTGGCTGTCAGCGGCCGTGTTCGAGTCAAAGAGCGAAAAATCATAGTACTTGTCGGCATAGGCCAGAATGCTGCCGTTGAGGTGCGTCAGGCCTGTATTGCGCTCGACGATGTCCTTGAACTGGCCGTTGCCCACCTCCTCGCTGAACTGCTCGCCGAACAATCGCGTCAGATAGTAGAAGCGGTCGCCGTTGATCAGGCTTTCCATCTGATTGACGAACACAAGATCAAACGTCGAGCCGAGCAGGCCACCGGGCACATGAGCTTCCGCAAGACCGCCGATCCAGGTGTCGATCAGGTTGAAGGCGTCGGCACCAGCTGGCGCGCCGGCATCGTTGTACATGAAGGCTATGGCCTGGTCGGTGGTGTAGCCCATAGCAGCATCGGCGCCTTCGACAATGCTGCCGTCGAACAGTCCGGCCAACGCCTGCGCCTTCGCCACATTGCCGTCGAAGGCGTAGGCCGCAATGAAATTCACCAGCGACATGGGGTGGATCATGTTGTGCGCGTAGTCGTCCCAGCTCACGTATTTGGTGAGGCCAACGGCTTCGCGGAACGCGTTCAGGTTCGGGATGCCGAAATCACGGCCGCGTGCGATATTGATGGCGGCAAGATCGAGCGGCAGGCCGAGCAGGCCCTGGTTGAGGGCGGGCGTGATGAATTCGTCGACCTCGTTCATCTGCTGATGCGACATGCCCAGCGCGATGGCAGCCGCACCCGTCTCCGAATAGAGTGCCGGGTTGAGGAACGCGCTCTCGAGCGCATAGCTCACAATCTGGCCGGTGAGGCCATGGGACGGGTCGATGGTGTCGATCGTCTCGCGAATGGTCGAATGGCCAAAACGGAATGCCGATTGCGAAAATTCGAGAGTGACGGTCGGATTGACACCGCTTGAATACCCAACGACCTCCAGAATATGCGGCGTGATGTTACGGGCATACTGGTCGATCGCAGCGTGCTGGTACTCCATTTCGACGATCAGCTTCGCCGCATGGAACATCTTGTTCTGGTCCCAGGCGATGGAACCGTCGGTATTCAGATAATTGCCGTTGAGATCCGATGAAGCAGTGGTGGTTTGCCACTGATGCAGAACGTCATGGGTTCCATTGGCCGCAAATTCTTTAGCGTCCTGGGCATAGATCGTGTTGGTGACGTTCTGGACCTGGAAGTTGTGCTCCTCGTGGAACACGTGGTGGATCGCGGTGAGGGCGATGTTCTCGTTCACGCGTCCGTCGCCGGCAATATAATGGTCGCCCACCGCCGCCATGAGGATCTGGCCGACGGCGTCATGGACCGCTCCAGGGGGAGCCGTAATGCTGAACTTGGCGAAGTTGACCCACGGCGCCAATGCACTGGCGCCGGTATAGGTGCCATCCGGGAGGTGTGGCCCGCCGGCCGCGCCCGAGACCACGAGCTGAATGCCGCCCGATGTTCCATCGATCCGACTGAATGCAAATCCCGACCCCATCAGCGAAGCGGCAAGGGTCGTCACGGCGGCATCGACGAGAGCGTTGACCGTACCGGTCCCGACGGCCGTCGCCGCATCGAGGTGCGCGCCGTCAAAGCGCGGGTTCATGTCGAGCAGCAAGGCCTGGCCAGATTCACCGCTCGTCAAAAGCCCCGAGGCGGCGTCTCGATTGCGCAGGTTGAGCACGTCTTCCCACGTCAGACCGTCGCGAGCGGTATCAAGC
>JBKJYG010000551.1:0-3308 GCA_046715905.1 Hyphomicrobiaceae bacterium
GCGCGCCTGAAAGGTCAGCTCTTGGCGCCGACGATAGTCACTGCCCCTCCTGTGGCCGTGCGGCCGCCATCGACCACGTATTGCGCGCCTGTGATGCTGGAAGCGTAGTCCGAGCACAGGAAAATCACCGTGCTCGCGATCTCGTCGGCCGTTGCATAGCGCCCGAGCGGAATGGCGCTCGTGTACTTCTTGCCAACGCCCGCCGGATCGTTCGGATTGATCTGGCTTTCGACGGAATGGATCATGCGCGTGTCCACGGGGCCGGGGCAAACCGCGTTGACCCGGAAGCCCTGGCCCGCAACTTCGCCGGAGACTGACTTGGTTATGCCGATCACGGCATGCTTGGAGGCCACATAGGGGGCCATGTTGGGCGATCCGACGAGGCCCGCGATCGAAGCGGTGTTCACCACCGACCCCGACTTCTGCCTGATCATCACTGGCAGCACGTGGCGGAGGCCAAGAAACACGCCTTTCACGTTGACATCCATCACCTGATCAAAAAGGGCCTCGTCGTAATCAACCAGTGGCGTCACCTTGCCTTCGATGCCGGCATTGTTGTGAAAGCAATCGATGCGCCCGTAGGTGTCGAGCGCTGCCTTCACATAAGCTGCAACGTCAGAAGATTTGGTCACGTCGGCGGTCACCGAAATGGCCTTCCCGCCCTGCTGCTCGATGGCTCCGGCCACGCCCTTGGCGCCGGCGCTGTCGCGATCCACGACCACGACGCTGGCGCCATGCTTGGCGAACGCGAGCGCGGTGGCTCGACCGATCCCGTTGGCCGCCCCCGTCACGACTGCGACCTTGCCGGTAAAATCCATAAGCGTCCTCCATTGGTCTTTTTGTAACTGCGAGCATGCGACGCCAGGGCCGCGTTCGACAAGCGTTGTTTGAGCTGTGGCTTGTTAAGGCCACTCCGGGCGGAGTAGCTTGCGGCGGCCGCGTCAGAAAGTTGATGACCATGGATCTCCAGCTCAACGGCCGCACGGCTCTCGTCACCGGCGCCAGTATGGGCATCGGCCGGGGCATCGCCGAGGCCTTGGGCATGGAAGGCGTCCATCTCGCGATCGCCGCGCGACGCGGCAACCTGCTCGAGGAGGTCGCGCAATCGATCGTTGCCAAAGGCGGCCAACCACCCGTGCTGATCGTGCAGGACGTGCTGGCGGAGGACGCGTCGGAGCGAACCGCCAAGCAGGCGTTGGCCGGGCTCGGCGCGGTCGATATCCTGATCAACAACGCCGGCGGCAGCCGTCACTTCGGAAAGGACGCCACCGAGGCGCAGTGGCAGGAGGCGATGACCCTGAATTTCAATCGCCCGCGACAGCTCACCCATGCGCTTCTCGATCAGATGATCGCGCGCAAGTGGGGACGGATCGTCAACATCACCGGTAAATCCGAGCCGGAAGGCGTCAATGGCGCCTTTGCGGCCAAGGCTGGCATTCACGCCTGGGCCAAAGGACTTTCGCGCGAGGTGGGAAAATTCGGGATTACGATCAACTCGATACCGCCCGGCCGTATCATGAGCGAGCAGATCCGGCGCAATTACACGCCCGAGTACCGGCAATGGCAGGCTGACAACGAAATCCCGGTCGGCCGCTATGGCGAACCCGAGGACATCGCCAACCTGGTTTGTTACCTCGTGTCGCCGCTAGCTGGGTACATCACCGGCACGGTCATTCCCGTCGACGGAGGCTTGCGGCGTTATCAATTCTGAGGCCTCGCGAACCTCACCGCAACTCGTAGCACACTGTGACGATACGGGGGTTGCGCAACACATCCGTCAGCACCGAGCACTGGATCAAGTAGGTGTGGGTGGGATGCTTGAACAAAATCAGAGTCCGGCTTTCGAAGGCTGCGACATAACCCGCGATTTCCCAGCCGTCTTGCAGCAGCTTCTCGATCGACGATGTGGTCGTCTGCGCCGCGAGCGGGCCGGTGCAAAGGCTGGATGCTAGAACTGCGGCCATGATGCGCAAACGGATGTGGCCCACGCAGAACGGCTGACGCCAAGCCATCGCGATCACTCCTTCGAGCGCTGTTGCCGAAGTCCATCCCAATATGCCAGCCGTTTTCTGATCTCGCGCTCGAATCCCCGCTCCGGGGGATCATAGAACCTGGGCCGCTCCGTCATCTCGTCGGGAAAATAGTTCTGACCCGAGAAGGCCCCCGGCGCATCGTGATCGTAATCGTAATCGCGGCCGTAGCCCTGTTCGTCCATGAGCTTGGTCGGCGCGTTGAGAATGTGCTTGGGAGGCGACAGGCTGCCATGCTGCTTGGCAGCCCGCATGGCGGCTTTGAACGCCACGTAGGCGGCATTCGACTTGGGCGCCGTCGCGAGATAGATCGTCGTCTGGGCCAGCGCCAACTCGCCTTCGGGACTTCCCAGGAAGTCGAACGCGTCCTTGGCCGCGAGCGCCACCATCAGAGCCTGCGGGTCACCGAGGCCGATGTCCTCGACCGCCATCCGCACCAGCCGCCGTGCGAGATAAAGGCGATCCTCGCCACCGTCCAGCATGCGAGCGAGCCAGTACAGCGCCGCGTCGGGATCCGATCCGCGCACCGATTTATGCAATGCTGAGATCAGATTGTAATGGCCGTCACGGTTCTTGTCGTAGAGCGGCGCGCGCCGCTGAACCATGCCCGTCAGGGCGTCACGATCGAGGAGTGCCGCGCCCGGCGGCACCGCTGCAAACACCTCCGCGGCCAGGTTGATTGCAGCCCGCCCATCGCCATCCGCCATGCTTTTGAGGGCTTGGCGCGCTTCGGCGTTGAGCGGCAAGGCACGACGTTCCTCGGCTTCGGCACGGCGCAGCAGAATGTCCAGAGCGTCCGGATCGAGCCTGTTGAGCACGAGCACGCTGGCCCGTGACAGCAGCGCCGCGTTGAGCTCGAATGACGGATTCTCGGTGGTGGCGCCAACCAAGGTGATCGTGCCGTCCTCGACCACGGGCAGAAAGCTGTCGAGTTGCGCCCGATTAAAGCGATGGATCTCATCGACGAACAGCAGCGTACCCCGGCCGATCTCCCGCCTGCCGCGGGCCCGGTCAAAGGCCTTCTTCAGGTCTTGCACGCCGGAGAAAATGGCCGAGAGCTGTTCGAACTCGAGGCGGACCTCGGCTGCCAGCAGGCGCGCGATCGTGGTTTTGCCGGTTCCCGGCGGCCCCCACAGCACAAGGCTTGGCAAGCCGCCGCTGCGCAGCAAGCGCGTGAGCATAGCGTCAGGACCGAGCAGATGGTCCTGACCCACCACTTCGGACAGGGTTCCGGGCCGCAATCGATCGGCGAGCGGGCGCGCCACAGCCGACTCGAGG
>JBKJYG010000552.1:0-4239 GCA_046715905.1 Hyphomicrobiaceae bacterium
AGGAAGTCCCATTGCGGCATCATCGCAATGTAGGGAGCGGCGACCGGCAGGCGGGAATAGTTGGCCATACCAAAACGTTGCTCGCCGAATTGAGCACCGATCCCGCCGGCCCTCCCCCGGCGATCAGGCAGCGTGTCGCCGCGTTGCCAGACATCAGGTTGGGTTGTAGGGATCCACTCGCTCCGGCGTTGCCCATGCCCGACTCCCAGGCTTCCCCCGTGTCGCAGCCTACGTCCCTGCGGTTTGAGTGATCAGCACGCCTGCCCGCCGAAGCTGCCCGTCGAGCCGTCCCCGCTTCGAGCGATCGATACGGATATCATAGCTGATGGTGCCATCGTCCTGCACCAGGCGCTTCAAAACCTCGGCATTCTCGTGCAGCCAGTGGGCCAGGGCGCCGGCAGCGGGCGGCAGAGACACGGACAGGATTTCGTCGTTGTGGGCGAATTGCGCATCGATCGCCTCCAGCAGGGCCACGATGCCCTCGCCGTTGACCGCGGACACGAGAATGGGCCGCGCCTCGTTGCGCAAGGCCGCATGCTGGAGCGCCTCGCGCTCCGGCTCGGAGATACGATCAATTTTATTCCAGACCTCGAGGATGTGAGCTTCGGGTCCCTCGACGGTGACGCCGAGGTCGGTCAGCACGCTTTCCACGTCGCGACGCTGCGCATCCCGCTCTGCATGGCTGATATCGCGCACGTGCAGGATGAGGTCCGCTTCAATAACCTCCTCGAGCGTGGCCCTGAAGGCTGCAATGAGAGCAGTGGGAAGATCCGAAATAAAGCCCACCGTGTCGGACAAAATGATGCGCCGCTGACTCTGCAGCCGCACCTCACGCATGGTCGGGTCGAGCGTGGCGAACACCTGATCCTTGACCATAACGCCGGCACCCGTCAACCGGTTGAAAAGCGTGGATTTACCGGCGTTCGTATAGCCGACGATGGCGACGGTCGGGAACGGCACGCGGCGGCGGCCGGCGCGATGCAGTTCACGCGTGCGCACCACGACCTCGAGTTCTTCAGTCAAGCTCTCGATCCGCTCCTGGATGATGCGCCGGTCGAGTTCGAGCTGGGTCTCGCCCGGGCCGCCGAGAAAGCCAGCGCCGCCCCGCTGGCGCTCAAGATGTGTCCAGCTCCGCACCAGCCGGCTCTTTTGGTAGTTCAAATGCGCCAGCTCGACTTGCAGCCGCCCCTCGCGCGTCCTGGCGCGCCGGCCGAAGATCTCCAGGATCAATCCTGTTCGATCGATGACTTTGCAATTCCAGGCCTTCTCGAGATTCCGCTGCTGGACCGGCGAGATGGGATGATCAACGATCGCCAGCTCGACGTCTTCGCCGCTGATCAAATCCCTCAGCTCCTCGACCTTGCCCGAGCCAAACAGCGTTGCCGGCCGAGGCGCCGGCACGGACACCAGGGTCGCCGTTCGCACGTCAAGATCGATGGCCTGGGCCAGGCTCCTCGCCTCCTCCAGCCGATCGCCTGTACTATGCTGCTGGGCATCGGGCGTCCGATCGGGGGGCTGGTCGCCCCGTGCCGGCTGCCGCCGCCTGCGCGTGAACACGGGCACGAGCACGAGAGCGCGCGTGGGAGCGCGGATCCGGTCTACGGGCTCGCGGCCAGATCGGCGCGGCCGTTCAGAGGTCGTTGGATCGTCGTCGATGTGCTGTCATCCTTGGCCGCCTTCGGCGGGATCGCTGTCCAACAGGTGAACTGGTGCGCCCGGCATGATGGTGGATATGGCGTGCTTGTAGACGAGTTGCGAGTGGCCATCGCGGCGCAACAAGACGCAAAAATTGTCAAACCAGGTCACAATGCCCTGCAGCTTGACGCCATTGATCAGGAAGATGGTCAGCGGCGTCTTATCTTTGCGGACGTGATTGAGAAAGCGGTCCTGGAGACTCTGCGGTCTTTCAACAGCCATGGGTTCTGTCCATTCTTGTTCTTGTCAACCAACACTCGCGCTGAAATTTGCCACAGTCGAAGGCGATCACAACCGCTTATTTATACAAAATCGCCTGTTCGGCCTCCGCGGTCAATGCAAGCCACGCTCAATCAGAAGCGTGTTCGGCGGCGCTGTGGAAGGCAGCCCGCAATTTCTGCGTCAGAAGGCCTGGCGCTCCGTTTCCGACCGGCCGCCCGTCGATCGCGACGACGGGCATGACGATATTTGTCGCCGACGTGATGAAAGCCTCACGGGCGTCCAAGGCCTCCTCGACCGAGAATGCCCGCTCGACCACCTCGACGCCCTCACGGGCCGCCAGATCCAGCAACGTCGTCCGCGTGATGCCGCGCAGCAGGGCGTTGTCGATCTGGCGCGTGACCAGACGGCCGGCGATGTCGACGATCCAGGCGTTGGCGGAGGCCCCTTCGGTAATGAAACCCTGCGGGTCGACAAACCAGGCGTCATTAGCTCCTTCGGCGCGCGCCGCCTGCTTGGCGAGCGTGGCCGGCAGCAGCATCACGGTCTTGATATCGCAGCGCTCCCACCGGATATCCGGCATGGTCTTGATGGCGATGCCTTTCGCGGCCAGGGCCTCCGTGCGACCGGGGCTCGTCGCGCGCGCAAGGCACACGACGGTCAGGGGCGTATCGGCTGGGGGAAAGAAGAAATCGCGCGCTGCCACGCCCCGCGAGACTTGCAGATAAAGGGCGCCGTTGCGCGTCCGGTTGCGACGGATGGTTTCGCGCATGACGCGGGCCCAGGCCCCCCGGCTCATTGGCTCGGCAATGCCAAGCTCGCGCAGCGAGCGTGACAGTCGTTCCATGTGCCGGGTTTCATCCACGAGCCGCCCACCGCGAACCTCGCACACCTCATAGACGGCATCGCCGAACTGAAAGCCGCGATCCTCCGCGTGCACCAGCGCCTCGGCGTAGGGCGCGTAGCGGCCGTTGACGTAGATGACGCGCGTCATGCCGTTTGCTCCGGCCCGATCGGCCTTCGTGGCCGCAAATGGAAAGGCGGTAAAAAGATCGATCTGGGCAGACCAGCTCGCCTGCTCACGCCTGCCGCGCTTCGCCCGAGCGCTGGTCGGAGCCGACCCCCAAAGCCCGCAGCTTGCGATGCAGCGCCGAGCGCTCCATGCCGACGAACTCGGCGGTCCGCGAAATATTGCCGCCGAACCGGTTGATCTGGGCCAGCAGGTATTCCCGCTCGAAAATCTCCCGTGCCTCCCGCAGCGGCATCGACATCAGATGCTCGGCCCCGCCGTTGACCGGGAGCGGCACGTTGGAGCCGATCTCCTCGGGCAGCATGTCAGCCGTGATCATGGTGCCGGGCTCGCCGCCCGACAGAATGAGCAACCGCTCGATGTTGTTGCGCAATTCACGCACGTTCCCCGGCCAGTCATGCGCCTGCAGCACGGCAATGGCATCGTCGCCGATCGTGCGCGGGGACAGGCCGGACGCGGTCGCGACTTGCGCGACGAAATACTCGATCAGAGCGGGAATATCGTCGCGACGCTCGGCCAGGCTTGGCACCCGCAAAGGGACGACGGCCAGTCGGTGGTAGAGATCCTGACGGAAGCGTCCTTCCTGCATGTCCCGGTCCAGATCGCGACTGGTAGATGACACGATGCGCACATCGACAGACACCTTCGGTCCCCCACCGATACGCTGGAACTTCTGCTCCACGAGGACGCGCAGCACCTTGCCCTGCGTTTCGATCGGCATGTCGGCGATTTCGTCGATGTAGAGCGTTCCGCCGTGCGCCTCTTCAAGCGCACCTACCTTGCGCGGCCCGGTGCGGTCCTCGGAGCCAAACAGCTCCTCTTCGACACGATCGGGCGCCATCGCGGCAGCATTGAGGACCACGAACGGACTATCGGCGCGGCTCGACTTGCCGTGAATGACCCGCGCCGTGAGCTCCTTGCCGGCCCCCGAGGCGCCGCGGATCATGATGCGGCTGTTGGTTGGCGCGACGCGTTCGATCTGGCTTTTGAGCTGGTTGACCGCGGCTGATCTGCCGATCATTTCCGAGCTTTGCGTCGAGCGCTCACGCAGTTCCCGCACCTCGCGTCGAAGCTGGGAGGCTTCCAGCGCCCTCAACGTGACGAGCACCAGGCGATCCGCCTTGAACGGCTTCTCGATATAGTCGTAGGCCCCGCGTCGGATGGCAGTCACCGCCGTCTCGTTGTTGCCGTGGCCCGAGATAATGACGACGGGGAGGTCGGGATGGTGCTTCTTGATGATGGACAGCACTTCGAGGCCATCCAGCAGGCTTCCCTGCAGCCAGATGTCCAGCACG
>JBKJYG010000553.1:0-2538 GCA_046715905.1 Hyphomicrobiaceae bacterium
CGGGCGAAGCCCATCTCGTGGGTGACGCAGATCATGGTCATGCCGTCCTCGGCCAGCGTCACCATGGTGTCCAGCACCTCCTTGACCATCTCGGGATCGAGCGCGCTGGTCGGCTCGTCGAACAGCATGATCTTGGGTCGCATGCAGAGCGCGCGGGCGATCGCGACGCGTTGCTGCTGGCCGCCCGAGAGCTGGCCCGGGTATTTGTGCGCCTGCTCGGGGATCTTGACCCGCTCGAGGTACTGCATGGCGGTGCGTTCAGCGTCCTTTCGCGGCATCTTCCTCACCCAGACCGGCGCCAGACACAAATTGTCGAGCACCGTCAGGTGAGGGAAAAGATTGAAGGACTGAAATACCATGCCGACGTTGGCGCGGATGCGATCGATCTGGCGTAGATCGCTGGTGAGCTCGACCCCCTCGACCAGGATGCGGCCTTGCTGATGCTCTTCGAGCCGGTTCAAGCAGCGGATGAGGGTCGACTTGCCCGACCCAGACGGGCCGCAGATGATGATTTTTTCGCCCTCGGCAACGTCAAGGTTGATGTCACGCAGAACGTGGAAATCGCCAAACCACTTGTGCACTCCAATCAGCTCAATGGCGCGCGGGGACCGATCGGAAACTGTCGAGCCGACGGTTCGTACTGCGGCAGAGATTTCTGCCATGAGCCCTCCACAGACGGACGCGCGTTGACTGGCGTTCAGGACATGATCCGCCACTTGAATTGGCTCAGCCATCGTCAGCTCAAGTATGAACGATGATGCGCAACCGCGCAATGGTTGCCCTTAACGTTCGGGTGAGGCAAACCGGTTCTTAAGAGATGCACGCTAGATTTGCCTCGTGCAATTGATTCGGCCGTTTGCCGGCTCTGGCCAAGGCCGCGTCTGAGAGTTGGGTCCGCAGGCCGGGCAGTGCGATCAATGAGACATCCGCGCCATTTTCTGCCGATTGCCATCGCCGTCGCCATTTTGTCGGTCATGTTCTCGGAAGCACGGCATTTGGACCGCCGATTTGCGCGCGAGCACCTCAGCAACGATGCGCCGGGCGCCGAGCAGCCAGCTTCGCTGGCCAAGTGGCGTTTTCTCGGGACCGATGCCGCAAAAGGGGCCTCCAAAGTTCGAGCGGAGATGCCAACGGAGACCGTCATGCTGGCCGCCCTTCCTCGCCTGCTCGAGCCGCCCGTCGAGGTCAGGTCCAGGGCCGGATTGAAGACCGGCGGCACTTTGTCGGAAGGGCGGTTGGCGGCCAGTTCCCCGCACGCGCAGGCCGCTGATCCCGAGCCGCTCTCGATCAGGCCGGCGCAGACCTTGCTCACCGCCGCGATGCCCGGTGAGCCGAACACAATTTCGTCTACCACGATGCCAAAGCTGCGGCAGTCGAGCACCAGCGGGCCATCCTGCCGCCAACGATCACTGATCCGGAGGGCATCCAAGCCCGCCATGACTGCAACACTCCGTCCGTTCTGGGATTGGCCCCGGCCGCCCACGTTCGATACCCTGAGCCGCTTGGCGCCTTGAGGCCGTCAGCCCCGGTCATGCCCCTGCCGCCTGGACGGCTCAGCGCGCCGACGCCGCTTGCGCGACGAAGGCCTGCCCTCCCGCGGCGAGCAGCGACCCCCATCGCTGGAGATCGTTACTCACCGTGCGAGGCATGCAGGCGAGATCGGTGAGCCGCAGCGGCCGTCCGCAAATGCTGCGCCCTTCGTCGATCAGCTTTTGGATATTGGCCAGGCTGTTGAACTCGGGCGTGTTGCGCTCCTGGTGGGCGTAGCTCTTGATCTTGTACTGGATCTTCTCGGGTGTGTTGATGAAGGTGAAATGCCAACCTCCGTGCTCGACGAGGCGATGCGTCAACGGGTGCCCGACGCGGACGATATTCTTCGCGACGTTGATCGCCTGATTGAGAGCCATCGGCAGCCGGCGGCTCTGCCGGGCCCGGTAGCCGCGCAACTCCTGCAGGGGCGGCAGATGTTTTTTTTGCACGGCGCGCACGGCGCACAAGCCAATCCACTTGTTCTCGATCTGAAGGTTGAGCTTGTATGTGAAGTAGTCACACTCGATGAACCAGATGTGACCCCGCACGGCGTCTCGCGTCAGCGCCGCCACATGCTCGGGGAACGGAATCTCATCGACGTCCGAGAGCATGATCACGTCATCGGGCGCCGCGCGGCCAAGCCCGCGCGCCACCGCGTTGCGCTGGAACGCTTCGCGATCCCACGCGTCCCCTTCGGCCGGCAGATCATCCACCACCACATGCTCGATCTTATGCAAGAACCGCGCAAAGCGTTCCCTGTTATCGCGAAAAATTAAGGGTTTTGGCTCGTTGGAGAACGTGCGCGTCGCTTCCGCCAATACGAAGCGGTCGACTGTCGCATCGAGTTCGGACAACCTGAGCTCGAGGATGTCCAGCTCATTAAAAAAGGTGAAGCAATCCCAAATCGCCATGGCGCGCCTTCGCAGCTTGGCCGTGCAGTCCGTGTCAGCTTTCTAGACCACATGGCCCCCGAGCGGATAGCGTCACCGGGTCGCCTGTGTTGGCGTC
>JBKJYG010000554.1:0-4370 GCA_046715905.1 Hyphomicrobiaceae bacterium
GTTCGGCATGACCTACGCGCCACGCGGGCTCACGAATTGAGGGGAGGTGATCAGCTCCGCGCTTAGAACGCGTAATCCTTGAACACCCGGTTGATGTCGCGGGACCACTTGTACTCGTAGGCGTCGAGGAGATTGTCGGCGACGGTGCGGCCGGAGTTGACGATGTCTGTCACGGGCTCCAGGTAGCGCCGCTCGTCCTCGCCGCGATCGTCCAGAAGTGCGCGCGCCTTGAGGCCTGAGGACGACATGGCGGTGACTTCCTTGGCAATGTCCTGCGCGCTGTAGCGCCGGAAACGCGTCTTGAGCGCCGTGCGCGGGACCCCATTGCGCAGATCCTGGCGCTCTTCGGCGGTCCAGCCCTTGACGAGATCCCAGGCGGCGTCCAGGGCCGACTGGTCATAAAGCAGCCCGGTCCACAAGGCCGGCAGCGCGCAGATGCGCCGCCAGCGCCCACCGTCGGCGCCCCGCATCTCGAGGAACCGCTTCAGGCGCACCTCGGGGAAGATCGTGGTGATGTGATCGGACCAATCGGCCAGCGTCGGGCGCTCGCCAGGCAGCGCCGCCAGCCGGCCTTCGAGGAAGTCGCGGAACGAGGCGCCGGCGACATCGACGTAGGTGCCGTCGCGGTAGACGAAATACATCGGCACATCGAGCGCGTACTCGACGTAGCGGTCAAAACACATGCCCGACTCGAATACGAACGGCAGCAGGCCCGTGCGGTTGGGATCGGTGTCGCGCCACACCTCGCTGCGCAAGGTCAGGAAACCGTTGGGCTTGCCCTCGGTGAACGGGGAGGCGGCGAAAATGGCCGTCGCGATCGGCTGCAAGGCGAGGGACACGCGCAGCTTCTGCACCATGTCCGCCTCGCTGGCGAAATCGAGGTTCACCTGGATGGTGGCGGTGCGATACATCATGTCGAGGCCGCCGCGCCCGACCTGCGGCATGTAGCGGCTCATCACCTCGTAGCGCCGCTTGGGCATGCGCGGGGTCTGTGCCAGCGTCCAGGTTGGCGAGAAGCCCAGGCCAAGAAAGCCGATCTGCAAATCTTGGCCGACGGCGCGTACCTGGTCGAGGTGCAACTGCGTCTCCGCGGCCACCTCGTGCAGGCTCGACAGCGGCGCGCCCGAGAGTTCGAATTGACCCCCGGGCTCCAGCGAGACCGTCGCGATCGGCTCCCCATCGGGCCGCTTCAGGGCGATGATGGTGTCGCCCTCGCGAATGGCCTCCCAGCCGAAGCGTTCCATCAGTTGCTCGAGGATGGCGCGAATGCCGCGCGGACCCTCGTAGGGTACGGGACCAAGGTCATCGGTGCGGAACACGATCTTCTCATGCTCGGTCCCGATGCGCCAATCGGGCTTCGGTTTGCAACCATCCGCGAACCAGCCGATCAGGTCGTCGCGCGACTCGACGGAGGGAGAGGGCGCACCTTCCTGGCGGGTGGACATGCAATCATCCTTGAGCCTTGGCGGCGCTCCGGCAGTGTGGTCCCGGATCGCCTTTCGATCCTCTTATGACCTTGGCGCGAGAGGCGCACAAGTGCCACCGCGAAGGACGGGCGACGGCGGTATGCTCGGGCCAGGCGGCACCCGCATCAGGGCGCCCGCCAGTCGCCTAGCACGGCATTGACGAGAGTGAGGGCGGCCACGCCTGCCGTGTCGGCCCGCAGAATGCGCGGTCCCAAGGCGATGCGCAGCGTCGCAGGCTGGGCCACCAGCATTTGGCGTTCCTCGTCGGTAAAGCCGCCCTCGGGCCCGATCAGGACCGCCATCGGCCCTGGCTCCAGGGTGCGCAGCGCCTCGACGGGATCGGCGATGGGAGCGGCTTCATCGCAGAACACAAGCTTGCGCTGAGCGGGCCAGACGGCCAGCACCCGCGTCAGGGTCTGCGGTTCACCGATGGCCGGAAGCGCGAGAATGCCGCACTGCTCCGCCGCTTCGATGGCGTTTGCGCGCATGCGCTCGAGATTGACGCGCTCGGCCGCGGTGCGCGCCGTCATGACGGGCTGCAGCAGCGAGGCGCCCATCTCGACGGCCTTCTGCACCATGTAGTCGAGCCGCGCGCGCTTCAACGGCGCAAACAGGTAGTGCAGGTCCGTCGGTCGCGGCTGCGTCTGGGTTTGCTCCTGGATGTGAAGCGCGGCGTTGCGACGCCCGTCGGGTCGCAGGGCAGCGGTCCATTCGCCATCGCGGCCGTTGAACACGCGCACGCGCCCTGCCGACCCGAGCCGCAAGACGTTCAGCAGATAATTGGCCTGCTCGCGCGACAGGGGAACGGAACGATCCGCTTGCAGGTCGCAATCGAGATAGAGGCGGGGAGCATTCATGTGGGCCGTCGACGGCATCGGGCTTGGGTCTCGGCTGCCTCGATGCGGGCGGCACGCGGGTTGAGGGAACAGAGGACGGCGGCTGTTTGTTGAACCATTCGAACACAATGACGGAACGAGCGATGCCAACCACCATCATGGACCGCAGCGAGCGCGAGATCCAGGCCTCGATGCAGCGCATCGAGATGCTGGCTCGGCTGATGGATAGCGCCATCCTCATTCCCGGCACCGCGACCCGGCTGGGGCTCGACGGGATCATCGGCATCGTGCCGGTGGTCGGAGATCTGGTCGGTCACGCGGTCGCCAGTTACATCATCTGGGAGGCTCGAAAGCTTGGCGCCTCGAAGCTGACGCTGGCGCGCATGGTGGGCAACACGCTGCTTGATGCCGCTGTGGGCGTGGTGCCTGTCCTCGGCGACGTGTTCGACGTCATGTTCAAGGCCAACATGAAAAATCTGGCGCTGCTGAAGGCGGAACTCGCTCACAAGCAGCAGCAGCGCGCCGGCCCGGTCATCGAAGGTGCCTGGCGGCGCGTTTGACGATCGGCAAGGCTGCTTGGCGGAGCACCCGCGGACCGGCTATCTAAATGGCATGAGCCACCCCGAGACGTTGCCGCCCCGTGTTGCCGATGCGGTCAGGGGCAACTGGGTCGATCGCTGGGCCCCGCCTGCGACGCGGCCCTATCTGCGGCTCGCGCGGTTCGACCGCCCGATCGGCATGTGGCTGCTGCTGTTCCCGTGCTGGTGGGCGCTGGCGCTGGGCGAGGTGGCCAACGGCCGCGCCGGACCCTCGATCTGGTACGCGCCGCTATGGCCCGCGCTGCTGCTCTACGTCGGGGCCACCGTGATGCGAGGGGCTGGCTGCACCTGGAATGACATCGTCGATCGGGATTTCGACGCGCACGTGGCGCGTACGCGCTCGCGTCCGATTCCATCGGGGGCGGTCAGCGTCAGGCAGGCTTGGCTGTTCATGGTTGGACAGGCGCTGGTTGGCCTCCTCGTGCTGCTCCAATTCAATGCGGTGACGATCGGCGTCGGAATGGCCTCGCTGGGGCTCGTTGCGATCTATCCGTTCATGAAGCGCTATACGTATTGGCCGCAACTTGTGTTGGGCCTGACGTTCAATTGGGGCGCGCTAGTGGGCTGGACGGCCGCGCGGGGACGGCTCGAGTGGCCCGCGCTGGTGCTCTATGCCGGATCGGTGCTGTGGACCATCGGCTATGACACGATCTATGCGCACCAGGACAAGGAAGACGACTTGGCCATGGGGCTGAAATCGACGGCGTTGCGCTTCGGCCAGCGCACGCGGCCGTGGGTTGCCGGCTTTTATGCCGCAGCCGTCCTGCTGTGGTGGGTGGCACTGGGCTTAGCGGGCGCCGGCTGGCTGGCCGCTTCAGCGGTTGCCGGGGCAGCTTTGCATCTGACCTGGCAGGTGATGACGCTCGACACCGCCGACCCGGCCAATTGCCTGCGCCGGTTCCGCGCCAACCGGGATCTCGGATGGCTGGTGCTGGCGGGGATCATCGCCGATGCCGCGCTGCTGAACCCGGCGTAGAGCTGCGGCGCGGGGAGGCGAAGGCTTACCTTCGCCGTCCAACCCAGGCTCAAGCCGCGGCGTCGAACATCAGCCCCGTCAATTTATGGCCGCGGTCAGACGCCAGATGCATGGCCAGCGTCGCGATATCGGGGCCACCGGTCAGGCCTTGTCCGGCCGGCATCATCGAGGCTGGAGCGACGGCGTTGAGCCTGATGCCCTTGTCGGCCCAGCCGGCCGCTTCGGTTCGGGTCAAGGCGGCCAGCGCGGAACGGGCGATCCCGGCCACGGCGCGGGCCCGGGTCGAGGCCTGGCGGTCCGTGGCGATGATGTTCAGGAGC
The DNA here is from genome assembly GCA_046715905.1 of Hyphomicrobiaceae bacterium. Classification (GTDB taxonomy): domain Bacteria; phylum Pseudomonadota; class Alphaproteobacteria; order Rhizobiales; family Hyphomicrobiaceae. The sequence continues at coordinate 4,198 of JBKJYG010000554.1, forward strand.
GAACCCTCGGATAGGGTTGTCGTCATGCGGTTGGCGGTCTCGCGGGTCACCAGGCAGGCGAGGGCGAGCGCGTCCGTGACGCTGCGCTCGATGACCGCCTCTGAGGCTTGGGCCGGCGGTTCGCCGATATGGGCGATATTGATCGCCGCATCCAGGCCACCGAAGCTTTGGGC
>JBKJYG010000555.1:0-7499 GCA_046715905.1 Hyphomicrobiaceae bacterium
CGCGTCGCCCGCAGGCGTGAGGGCTTCTCACCACCCAGCACCTCGGCGGCGTAGACGGTACCGGTAAACGAGGGGTTCGGTTGCGGCTTGGTGGCGCGATCGGCGGCGCGGATGAGCTTGGTCATGGGGTCACTCCCGACTTGCTGGAACAGGCCGATGATCAGAGCACGCGCGTGGCAAAAGATAAAGCGGCCGAGCCCGAGCGGCCGCCGATGCCACGTCACCACAGCGCAGGTTCTGGAGCTCTGAGCAAGCGCTTCGCCGCACACCGGGTCATGACGGTCGGGCGGCATGCGATGCCGACCGTTCGGGAGAACCACGCAGGCGTTTGGTTCGGAGAGCACGCAACGATTTTGCCGAAGTTCTGCAAGCCAACCTGGACGAAGAGATTGCAGTCGACGAGAAGCTGGCGGCGTTGGCTGAGAGGCGGACCGTCCGCCGCCTCGCCAACCCCGTTCCATGCCTCAAATCGCCATCAACGGCTGCTTGACAGCGCGCTTGCGATAGAGCCAGCTCAGGGCCCGGATGGGATGATGGAACGTAGGGACGGAAGGGTTGGAGCAAATGTTCAAAACAATGCGAGCCACAATCGCGGGCGCCACACTCCTCATGGCCGCGACGGTGGCCGCCCAGGCGCAGGACGTTCTCAAGATCGGCGGCCTCGGCCCGCTTTCGGGCGGCGGCACGGCATGGGGACTGGCCGCGCAGCGAGGGCTCGAGCTTGGCATCACCGATCTCAACGCCGCAGGCGGGATCAAGGCTGGCGGAAAGACGTACAAAGCCGAGCTGATATTCTACGACGATCTCTACAGCGGCCAAGGCGGCAAGGCCGCGGCCGAGCGCCTCGTCAACCAGGACAAAGTGAAATACATCATCGGGCCGGTCGGCTCGCCTCCCGCGCTGGCCGCGATCAGCGTCACCAATCCCGCGAAGGTCCTGGCGCTGACCAACGGCTATGCGCCAGGGGTGCTCAAGAACGACTTCCCCGATCCTTACAATTTCAGGCTTTACAATACCAATCTCGAGTTCGGTCCACCGCTGATCAAGTGGATCAAGGACAACCTTCCCGAGGTCAAGAAAGTCGCGTTGCTGGCGCCCAACGACGCGGTCGGGCAAGCGGTCGCCAAGCCGCTGGCCGCCGACTATGAGAAGCAAGGCTTCCAGGTGGTGATGGATTTCTTCGAACGCGGCACCAAGGAATTCACGCCTCTCATCCTGCGCATGATGGCGCAGAAGGTGGATGCGTTCGAGTTCGATGGCAATTCACCGGGCGATGCGGGGCTGATGCTGAAGCAGATCCGTCAGGCCGGCTTCAAGGGCAAGGTGTTCCAGGTCGGCGGACCAGCCATCGACGAGATCGTCGAAATCGCCGGCCCGGCCGCCGAAGGGTTCATCTCCTACGACTTTTTCGACTGGGATACGCCCGCCGGTCAGAAGATACGGGCAGCCTACGAGGCCAAGTATGGCAAAGGCATCATCAGCCCCTTCATGCCCGCATTCTACCATGCCGTCTTCCTGCTGGCCGAGTCGATCAAGCGCGCCGACTCGATCGAAACCGACAAGGTGCGCACCGCCATGGAGACCACCAGCGGCTTCGACATCGGTCTGTATGGTCCGGTGAAGTGGGTCGGCAAGGACACGTATGGGGTCAATCGCCAGCTCATAATGCCGTACTTATTCTCCGAGGTGAAAAACGGCAAGATCTCCAAGCTGCAGAAGTTCACGCCGTAATCCGCGCCTGGGGCACTGCGGCCGGCTTCCACCCGGGAGGCCGGCCGAACCTTGAGGCGGGCCGAACCTTGAGGCACATGCGTGCTCGACTTTCTGTCAAAATTCGAGATCCTCACCTCTCCCACCATGCTGGGCCAGGTGATCGTCAATGGCATAAGCCTCAGCGCGATTTACATCTTGGTGGCCCTCGGGTTCACGCTTCTGTTCGGCATCATGCGGGTCGTCAACTTCGCGCATGGCGAGTTCGCAATGCTCGGTGCCTTCGCCTTCTTCCATCTCACCAAGGATTTCCAATGGCCTTGGATGATCGCCCTGCCGGTGGGCGTGGTCAGCGTGGCCACTGCATCGCTCGTGCTCGAGTGGCTGGTGTTCCGCTGGTTCTACCAGCGGATGTTTGAAAGCATGATCGGGCTGCTCGGCCTCAACATGATGCTGATCTATGGCGGGGTCCTCATCTGGGACACGCACGAGCGCAATATCCCAGCGGTGTCGCAAGGCGTGCTGACGCTTGGAGACGTGATCATCACCATCGATCGCCTGATCGTGGTCGGCATCGCCATTGTCGCGCTCGCGGGATTCTACCTCTTCATCCGGCATACGCGGGCGGGCCTGGCCATGCGGGCCGCCGCCCAGGACGTCGAGATCGCCGAGACGCAAGGCGTCGACACGCGGCGCACCTACAAGATCGCGTTCTTCGTCGCCATCCTGCTGGCCGCTCTCGCGGGCAGCCTGTGGGGCCAGATCTATGCGGTGTCTCCGCACTTGGGAGAACGTCCGTTGCTGATGGCCTTCATCGTGGTCATCCTGGGCGGCATGGGATCAATTCCCGGCGCCGCGCTGGGAGGCGCTCTCATCGGCTTCACCGAGAGCATCATCGGCACCGTGTTTGGAGCCGCCGCCTCGGCCTTCCTGTCCTTCGGCGTCGTGATCGCACTCCTCATCTTCCGCCCGTGGGGCATTCTCGGCACTCCGGAGTCCTGACATGTCGACTGCCGCCAAACGAATACTTTGGGCAGCGGCCGCCATCTTCCTGCTCGGATGGCCATGGCTCACCGACGATAAGTTCCTGCACAGCGTGGGCACGCTGATCTGCTTGACCGCGATTGCCGCCTGTTCGCTGCACCTCATCATCCGGATCGGTCACGTCAGCCTGTGCCATGCCGCCTTCATGGCCATGGGTGCCTATGGATCTGTGTTCGCGGTCATGCGGTTTGGCCTGCCGTGGCCCGTGGGCATGCTGGTCGGCACCGCGGCCGCCGCCGCGCTGGCGCTCATCATCGGACCCATCGTGCTGCGCCTGACGGGCAAGTATTTCGTGCTGATCACGTTCCTGTTCGGCGAGGTGGTGCGGATGGCCATCGTCGAGAACGTGGCGATCACCGGCGGCTCGAACGGCATCGATCGCATCCCCGCCCCGCATCCGATCTTTCTGACGAATTTTGCCTACTACTATCTGGCGCTCGGCTTTGCCGTGTTCGGCGTCGGCCTGTGCGCACGCATCCTGACGTCCGAGTTCGGTCGCGCCATGAATGCGATCAAGGAAGGCGAGCGGCTGGCCGAATGCTCGGGCGTGCCGGTGATCCGCTTCAAAGTCACCGTGTTCGTGATCGCGTGCGCCCTCGCGGGGATGCAGGGCTCGCTGATGGCGCATTACGTGCGCTATATCGGGCCCGACAGCTTCGGCGGCGTGCAGTCCTTGAACCTCGTCGTCATGAACGTGATCGGCGGCATGTCGAGCCTTTCCGGTGCGCTGATCGGAACCGTCTTCATGGTCACGCTGCCGGAACTGCTGCGCGGCTATGTCAACGTTCAGCACATCATGTTCGGCGCCATCCTGTTCGCCACCATGGCGTTCATGCCGGGTGGCATCGTCGGAGCCGTGCGCTGGATTCGCAGCAGGCTCCGCGCCAGGCCGATCGAAGTTCAACCCCAGCCGAGCCCCGCCACGTGATGCCCCTGCTGCGCGTGGAACACCTGTCGAAGCGCTTTGGCGGCCTCGAGGCCGTGTCGGGACTGTCGTGGGACGTGGAGGATCGCGAGATCCTCGGCATCATCGGCCCCAACGGCGCCGGCAAGACGACCGCCGTCAACCTGGTGTCGGGCGTCATTGCGCCCACCAGCGGACGGGTGCTGCTCTCGGGCCGCGACGTGACGGGGCACGCACCCCATACGCTGGTCGAGGGTGGTCTCGTGCGCACGTTCCAGGCCACCACGGTCTTTGCCGGCGAAAGCGTGCGCGAAAATCTGCTCCGTGGCGCCTTCCGCGTCGTCTATCCAGGCCTGCTCGCGACGCTGTTCGACACACCGTCGGCCAAGCAGGCACGCCGCGCCGCCGATCTGCACGTTGAAGAGGTCATGCACTGGCTGGCGCTCGACCGGGTTGCCGATCAGGTGGCGTCCAACTTGCCCTACGGCATCCAAAAGGTCCTGGGCATGGGCATCGGGCTTGCCGCAAAGCCGCGTCTGATTCTGCTCGACGAGCCTGTGGCTGGTCTCTCCGCCGAGGAGACGGACCATGTGCGCGATACGATCCGCGCCGTGCGCGAGCGCGGCATCGCGGTCGTGGTCATCGATCACAACATGCGGTTCATCACCGATCTCTGCGATCGCGTTCTGGTCATGGCGCAGGGCCGGGAACTGGCACGAGGCCGGCCGCATGAGGTGCTGCGCAATCCGCAGGTGATCGAGGCGTATCTCGGAAAGCGCTATGCCCAAGCTCAGCATTGAGAACCTCAGGGTCACCTATGGCCCCATCATCGGCACCGACGGCATATCATTGACGCTGGACGCCGGCGAAACGCTGGCGCTGATCGGTGCCAATGGCGCCGGCAAGTCGAGCACCCTCAAAGCCGTGCTCGGCATGGTGACGTATCCGGTGGGGCGCATCACGCTCGACGGCGCCGATCTCAAGGGACTGAAGCCCTCGCAGGTGATGCGGCGCGGCATCGGCTATTCGCCCGAAGGCCGCCGCGTGTTTCCCCAGCTCTCGGTGCTCGATAACTTGAAGGTTGGCGGCATCACGCGCCCAACGAGCGAGTTTGCGGAGCGCGTGGACCGAATCTTTGGCTACTTCCCGCGGCTCAAGGAACGTGCCGCTCAGCGCGCGGGCAGCATGTCGGGGGGCGAGCAGCAGATGCTGGCCATCGGCCGGGCCTTGATGTCCAAGCCCTCGGTCCTGATGCTCGACGAGCCGTCGCTGGGGCTGGCACCCGTGATCGTGGAGCGCATCGGCGACGTGCTGGCCGAAATCCAGGCCAGCGAGGGACTGGCGGTCCTGCTCGCCGAGCAAAACGCCACCTGGGCGCTGTCGCTTGCACGCCGCGCGGTTATCCTTGATCTTGGACGTATCCGCATGACCGGAGATGCCGCCGCGCTGCTCGACGATCCAGCGGTTCGCAAGGCATACCTCGGCGTCTAGTGGTCCGATTCTAACATTCGCATCCGGGTTTGGCGGGCTCACTTGCGAATGTTAGAATCATAGGACCACTAGCAAATATTGCGGTCTAGTGGAGCTTTGGATTTGACATTCGCTTCGCGAGCCCGCGGCCGGGTGGGTAGCGAATATCAAATCCGCTCCACTAGCGCGGCCGCGACAGGTCGCTCAGGAGCGCAGCATGGCCATCGAAGGAGCGCCGCAGTTCGGCTTCACCGAGCAGCAACTCGCCCAGTTGCCGACCGTCTTCCGTAGCGATCTGTTCAAGGGCCATGTGGTGGCTGTGACCGGTGCGGGCAGCGGCTTTGGCATGGCCATCGCCTGCCTGTTTGCGCGGCTCGGCGCCGACCTGGCGATCGCCGGGCGGAATGCCGACCGGTTGACGCGAGCGCACAGCTTCTTCGAAGGCTTCGGTGGCCGGGTGATCTCGCGCGTCTTCAATATCCGAGAGGCGGAGAGCTGCGCGTCGTTCATTGGCGATATCTGGACCGAGTTCGGACGTCTCGACGTTCTCGTCAACAACGCCGGCGGCCAGTTCCCGCAGGCCGCCCTCGACTTCAAGGTCAAGGGCTGGAACGCCGTCATCGACAATAACCTCAACGGCACCTGGTACATGATGCAGTCCGCGGCCCGCCAGTGGGTCGAGCGTGAAGCGCGGGGCAACATCGTCAACATCACCGCCGACATCTGGCGCGGGATGCCGGGCATCGCGCACACGGCGGCCGCGCGTGCGGGCGTGATCTACGCGTCAAAGAGCGTCGCCGTCGAATGGGCCCCCTACGGCATCCGCGTCAATTGCCTTGCTCCGGGCTGCCTCGAGACCACGGGCTTCGCGCACTACCCGCCCGAGGGCGCGAAAACCTACTATGAGGCCAATCCCATGCGGCGGCCGGGAGACGCCTGGGATGTCGCCGAAGCCTGCGTCTATCTCGGCGCTGCCTCGGGCAAGTTCATCACCGGCGAGGTCCTGACCATCGATGGCGGCCAGCAATGCTGGGGCGATCCCTGGCCGACCGGCCGGCCCGATCACTTCAGGATCGGATGAGCGGCTGTAGCGCCACAGGTCCAATCCGGCTCCGACTTATCCCGCCATAAGTTGCCGATCGACTCGACAACACGTCCGGACTCGTGGCCTCAAGGAGAGGGCCTCGTGTGGTTGCGCGCGGGCCTGGAAAACAGATGTGAGGCGATCGGCGACCCAGACTTGAGCAGCGTACGAAGTGGGGATCGCGATCCATCACGTTCTGGCTGGCCAGAGAGCAGGGACATGTACCTCATCAGCTACGACCTCCGAAAAGTAAAAAACTACCTGCATTTGTACGAGTGCCTCGTGAGCTGGAGAGCGCAGAAGCTAATCGAATCGCTCTGGGTTGCGGACTTGAAGGGTCCCTCCAAGGCCATCCGCGACACGCTGACGGGGTTCATCGACGACGATGATTCCATTGTGGTGATCGAGTTGCCGGCCGGTGTCGACTGGGCAACGGTGCGAGCGCAGGCTGCCGGGGTGGGCTTGCTGAAGGCGCTCGGTCCGCGCGTGGCGGCGTAGCTCGAGGGCGTCGGCTGCGGCTCGTCCTCGGGGGGCAGCCTTCGAGACGTCGTGCCGGTGACAAGCCTGAACCGTGCCGCGGCAACGGCTCGTTCGGCCGTCGGTACACACGGAACGGCGTCGATCAAGCCGCAAGCTTGCAATTCACCCGCACGGCCCTTATAGCCTCACCCTTCGCGGAGACGTGGCCGAGTGGCTGAAGGCGGCGGTTTGCTAAATCGTTGTACTTGGAAACAGGTACCGTAGGTTCGAATCCTATCGTCTCCGCCAACAGATCCGATAAGAATTTTATAGCTCTAAGAGATTTTGAGGCCCCTGGCGGCAACCCACATTTCAGCCCACGTTGAGAGGTGCTCGCTCGGCGTCAGAGGCAGTTGGCGCGCACCTCGGTGGTCCCTGCGCATTCCAGAACTTCCGTTGCTTCTAATCAATCACACCCGCGCGGGCGCGTCGGGAAGTGAAATGCGCGACGGCAATAGGAGTGAAATTGCCCAGCAGAGTGCCAGCATGGCCGCCGAGCCGATGAGGCAGGCCGTCATGCCGCCAAGCTGATAGAGCGCACCCGAGAGGAGGATGCCGATCAGCCGCCCCATCGCGTTCGCCGCATAATAGAAGCCGACATCCTCGGCTGCCTTCTCCGAGCCCGCGTAGGCAAGGATCAAATAGGAGTGCAGCGACGAGTTGACGGCGAACGGCAGGCCGAACAGTGCCAATCCCGTGACAACAATCAGATCTGGACGACCTGCACTCGTGCTCGTGAGCAGCAACGTCAGGGCGATCGGCACCGCT
>JBKJYG010000556.1:0-3299 GCA_046715905.1 Hyphomicrobiaceae bacterium
GTCAAGCACGTGCCAAACGGCATCGTTCAGTTGGTGCTCAACCGGCCCGAGCAGCGTAACAGCCTCTCTGAGCAGCTAATCGCGGCGCTGCAGTCGGCAATCGATGCTGCGAGCGCGGATCAAGCGGTGAAAGTCGTGGTCCTCGCCGCCACTGGACCGGCGTTCTCATCGGGGCACGACCTCAAGGAGTTGCTGAGCCATCGCGCGGCACCGGACGCGGGTCGCGCGGCTTCGACGCGCATCATGGCAGCCTGCTCGCACACAATGCTCTCGATTATCCGGTCACCCAAGCCTTTCATTGCTGCGATCGAGGGGGTGGCCACCGCAGCGGGTTGCCAGCTTGTGGCCACCTGCGATTTGGCCGTGGCTGGCGCTCGGGCCCGCTTCGCCACGCCGGGCGTCAACATCGGCCTCTTCTGCTCAACCCCTATGGTCGCACTGTCGCGCAATGTCACCCGCAAGCGCGCCATGGAGATGCTCCTCATGGGTGAGTTCCTCGATGCCGAGCGCGCCGCCGATTACGGGCTCATCAATCGCGTGGTACCGGAGGGGAGCGCGCTGGACGCGGCCATGCAGCTCGCGAACGTGATCGCTTCCAAATCGCCCGCCACGATCGCGATCGGCAAGCGCGCGTTTTACGATCAGCTCGACTTGCCGCTGGCAGACGCCTACGCCTTGGCCCAGAGCGTGATGGTGGAGAATATGATGCTTCAGGATGCAGGCGAAGGCATCGGCGCTTTCATCGAGAAGCGTGAGCCACGGTGGACGAGTTGTTGAAACGATCCTGCCGGCCGGGCCCGGATCGGCGTCGCACGCTGCACGCGTACATAACGATCATCACTCTCGGGTTTGGGCTGGCTGCACTCTGCGGCGGGCTGCCTTCGGCCGGGGGAGCCGGAGGAGCGCTTGCGGCCGATCCTGCCCTTCCGAGCGGCCAAAACGCCAATCCGCTGACGCGCGTCAAGAGTTGGGGCTATCAGCTGCAGAACCTCGACGTCGATCGGCTCGCCGCTTCGGCCTATGACCTGATCGTCATCGACTACTCACGCGACGGCAGCGAAGCGAATGCTCTCACCTCCGCCGACCTCGCGCGTCTGAAGCGAAAGCCTGATGGAAATGAACGTCTGGTGCTGGCTTACCTGTCCGTGGGCGAAGCCGAGGTCTATCGCTATTACTGGAGGCCGTCCTGGGGCGGGACATGGTGGACCGACGCATTAAGCTGGGTTTTGGCGCCATCCTGGCGCGGGCCTGTCAATCCGGAGTGGCGGGGCAACTACGCCGTTCGCTATTGGGATGCAAATTGGCAGCGCATCCTTCTGGGCTCCAGCCCGGACGCGGGTATGGATATCTGGACCGTATCCTGCGGGCGGGCTTCAGCGGCGTCTATCTCGACAAAATTGATTCCAACATCGAGCCGATCGCAGCCAGTCGCCCCACTGCCGCCGAGGATATGCGCGCACTCGTTACGAGGATTGCCGAGCACGGTCGAAAGCGCCAGCCGGGTTTTCTGGTGGTGCCGCAAAATGGCGAGGAATTGTTGAGCAATGCCGAATACCGGCGGATCATCGATGGCCTCGGCAAAGAGGATCTTCTCTACGGCGAAGTAACGGACAAGGTGGAAAACCCGCCGGAAACGGTCTCGCTGCGCCTAGAGGCTCTGCGCCCGCTGCTGGGGGAACCCAAGCCTGTCTTCGCGGTCGAGTACCTGGATGATCCCGTTAAGATCGAGGCCGCTCGACGCAGGCTTGTCGAAGCTGGTCTCGTGCCTCATTTCGCCGATCGCGCGCTGGACCGGTTGAGGATCGGAGATCTGCCGTTGCCCATCCCAACTGAGAGGCGATAGCGTTTCTGCCGCTTCAGGACTAGGTTGAATTCCATGTCCCACGATCGCTACGATGATGCTCTGATAGCTGACGTGCTCGGCTCGGTGAAGACCGTGGCTATGATTGGTGCTTCTCAGAACACCAACCGGCCAAGCTACTTCGTGATGAAGTATCTGACCGGGAAAAAGTATGTCGTGCATCCCGTCAACCCGGGCCTGGCTGGCCAGGAGATCCTCGGACGGCGTGTCTTTGCCCGCCTCGAGGATGTCCCGGCTCCCGTCGACATGGTCGATATCTTCCGCAACTCCGACGCCGCGCTGGACATCACGCGCGACGCGATCCGTCTCAAGCAGCAATTGCAAATCAAAGTGGTCTGGATGCAGCTCTCGGTGCTCAACCGCCAGGCGGCCGAGGAAGCCGAGGCAGCAGGGCTCCGCGTGATCATGAACCGATGCCCGAAGATCGAATACGGCCGCCTCTCCGGCGAAATCGGATGGGCGGGGGTCAACGCCAATGTCATCTCCTCGCGCCGGCCTTTGTTGGGCTCAGGCGTGCAGAACCAGTTGATCCGCGGCAAGCGCTGAACGAGAGAGCACGACCATGAACCAGAGCGAACTGAAGACGCTGCAGGCGCCGCTGAAGGAACTCTACCGCAGCACGCCTGAAGCTGCCGTCGTAACCTTGAAGGCTGAGGGTCATCTGGGCGAGGGCGCGACCTGCTCAGTCGCCACCAGCAAAGCCCTGATCGAAGCCGGTCTGCATCCGGCGACCGGCGGGCCCGGTACGCACGCCTGCTCGGGTGACATGCTGCTTGAAGCCCTTGCGGCCTGCGCCGGCGTCACGCTCAACGTCGTGGCAAAGGCGCTCGGATTGGAGTTGCGGGCGGCAACCGTTCGGGTTGAACGCGATCTTGATTTCCGCGGTACGCTGGGCGTGTCCAAAGACGCGCCGGTGGGCTTTCGCGATATCAGGCTGGTGTTCGACATCGACGCCGACCTCACGGAAGATCAGCGCGCCACGCTGCTGAAACTGACGGAGCGCTATTGCGTCGTCTACCAGAGCCTCCGCCAGCCCCCGCCAATGTCGGTGCGTCTCGACCAGCGCTGACCTGCTGACCATTGCCGGCTCGCACGACAGCGCGGCCCCGCCTTCTACGGCGTTTGGACAACCGGCTGTCCCGCCTCTGCGCATCGAGCGCCCCAATGTGCCCGGGTCTCGCGCGCCGTGTGCGTGGGCAGTTATCCCCGCCGTTCACCTTCGCCTTAAAGTTATTGCGACAGGCGTATTTTCCCGCTTCGTTTTAGGATAGTATTCCTTGATTGAATACAATATTTGAGGAGGGATCACGGCAATGATGGGGTTGTATCAAAGTAGATCGCGTGCCGTTTCGACGCATACATTTCGCGAAAACTACAATATCGCAACAGCAACGACGATCCGGACCATCGTCGACATGGCGATATCTCGGGTTTTTCT
>JBKJYG010000557.1:0-3196 GCA_046715905.1 Hyphomicrobiaceae bacterium
TCTTTGCCATCAACATCTCAGACTACGCCATTCTGACAGCGGTGAAGAATCTGCCGAAGGGCATTCACTCCGGCAGCCGGTATCTGGCGACATTCCCAAAGACCAAAGAGAACGCGGACTGGGCGGCCGAGTACCGTAAGAGGTTCAACGAGTATCCCCAGAACTGGTCCTGGGAGAACGCTTCCGGCGCCAAGTTCGTCATCGAGGCATTGAAGAAAACGAACAGTACCGATACCAAGAAACTGGCGGAGGCCATGTCCGGAATGACGATCGACAGCCCCTTCGGCGTGGGCGGCAAGTTGACCATGCGGGCAGAGGACAACACGCTCGTCAACTATGCCACGGGTTGGGGTCAGACGATCTCGGCCGATCCTTACGTGCCCGATGTGCAATCGGTGGACTGGAAGGTGATCTACGAACTCGAAGCGGAGTGGAAGAAACGAAGCAAGTACATCTGAGTTCGTGGCAGCCTTGCCAGCACATCGTCGCGCCGGCGCTTACGTCTTGGATGTCGGCCAGGCAGCCCTTCGCTCGCTTTCAATTGCTCTCTTAAGGTGACCCTTGGATCTCAATGCGCTGACCAATTGTCTGTCTTCGGTCTCGTGCGTGGTAACCCAAACCACCAGCGGCCTCATCATCGGTATGCTGCTGTTTCTGGTTGCGGCCGGCGTCTCGCTGATCTTCGGCGTGCTCAAGGTCGTCAATTTCGCCCACGGTTCGTTCTACATGCTGGGCGCCTATTTCGCCTATTCAGCCTATAAGCTGACCGGCAACTACTTCGTCGCCGTCGTTGCAGGGGGCCTTGGCGTGGCGTTGTTCGGCCTGTTATTCGAGCGCCTGCTGATGAGCCGCGTCTACGGCTCAGCGGTGCTGATGCAGCTGCTCGTCTGCTACGGCGTCATTCTCATCCTTGATGATGCCGTTAAAATCATCTGGGGAGCTGATTTCCGCTCGTTCGGCATGCCGGACGCCTTCCAACAGCTTCCGATCGTGTTTGCCGGCGGTGTTGTCCCGGTATTCTATTTGTTTTTGATCGTGGTCACGCTCGTCATCGCGGCCATTCTCGGGCTTGCCATCACGCGAACCCGCTACGGCAAGATCGTTCGCGCGGCCGCCGTCAATCCTGGCATGGTGTCGGCACTCGGCATCAATACCGGCGCGGTCTACGCCAGCGTATTCGTCATCGGCGGGCTGCTTGCCGGCTTGGCTGGTGCGTTGGCGGCCCCCGTGCGCTCGCTCGTCTCGGGCATGGGGCTGTCGATCGTGATCGAGAGTTTCATCGTCACGGTCATCGGCGGCATGGGATCGGTTGCCGGTGCGCTGGTTGGCTCGCTGCTCATCGGCCTCGTCCGCAGTTTTGGGACGATCGGCTTCCCGCTCTTCACCGAAGGCTTGATGTTCCTGCTCATGGCCGTTGTGCTTGTCGTCAAGCCGAGCGGCCTGTTCGGCAAGGGGGAGTGACCATGTTCCGTCCCTCTCTTGCACGCGATTGTGCGCTGGCACTGGCAGCGTTCGCCGTATTTGCTCTCCTACCTTATGTCTTCCCCAGCCGAGGCCTTACCGATTTCGTGGTGCGGCTGGCGGCCTTCGGGATTTTTGCGACCTCGCTCAATCTTCTGGTCGGATACGCCGGCATGGAGAGCTTCGGGCACGGGCTCTTCTTCGGGCTGGGCTGCTACAGCTTCGGCCTGATCATGCAGAACTTCCCTTTCGTCACGATCCCCGGTGCGTTCCTGCTGACCATCCTGATCAGCGTCTGTGTGGGTGCCGTGGTCGGCGCCATCTGCGTGCGCCTGAACGAGATCTACTTCGCCTTCCTGACGCTCGCCTTCCAGATGCTGTTGCACAGCCTGATCATCGCCTGGACGCCGATCACGGGAGGTGACCAGGGTTTGACGGGCGGCATCCCGCGGCCGCCATTCCTCGGCATCCGGCTTGATGACTACTATCACCTCTATCTCTTCAGTGCCGGCCTGCTGATCCTGTGTCTGCTGGCGATGTATCACATTGTGCAATCGCCGTTCGGCTACACGCTACGCATGATCCGCGATAATGCCAGTCGGGCGACCTTTCTTGGGATCGAGGTCTGGCGCATGCGCCTGGGAGCTTTTGTGATCGCGGGTGCGTTCGGGGCCATCGGCGGCATCATCATGAGTCTGTTCGTCTCCGGCGCGTTTCCCGATTTTGCGTACTGGACGATTTCGGGTGAGGCCATCTTCATGATCATGTTGGGCGGGCTCACCGTATATCTGGGTCCCCTGTTCGGCGCGGTCATGCTGCTGCTGCTCAATGACGTCGTCACCAAGTTCACCGAGCATTACGGCCTCGTGCTCGGCGCGGTGATCCTGTTGTTCGCGCTTGGCTTGCGTAAAGGCCTGCTCGACTTCCTTGCCGACATGTGGAGGGACCGAAGGGCGCGAGCTCCTCCGCAAGCCGTCTTGCAATCGTCGGTGGCCGCGCCAGTGCGGGCGGCGGGAGAATAGCGCCATGCTCAAAGTCGAGAATTTGAGCAAATCCTTTGGTGGTGTCGCGGCTAGCAGCGACATCAACCTGCATTTCGCCAAAGGGTCGCTGACCGCGGTGATCGGTCCGAACGGCGCCGGAAAAACCACGTTCTTCAACCTGATCACTGGCGCCTTCCGGCCAGACCGCGGCCGCATTCTGCTCGATGGAACGGATATTGCCGGTCGCACGCCGCCGCAGATCGTACGGCTCGGGATTGGCCGCGCCTTTCAAATCGCGCGCATTTTTCCAACGCTGACGGTGCGCGAGGCGTTGCTTGGGGCCGTGCTGGCACACCGGGGACAGCACGCCGTCCTGGCGCAGCGCTTCCCGCTGTCCGTGGCCGAGGACCGCGCGCACCGCGTCATGGACATGGTTGGCCTTGGGCAGAAGGCTGGTACGTTGTCGCGCTACCTGAGCCACGGCGATCAGAAGCTGCTCGACATTGCATTGGCCCTCGTGCTCGAGCCGCGGGTGCTGTTGCTTGACGAGCCGACCGCCGGTATGGGGCCTGAGGAACGCTGGGCGATGATCGACACGGTCCAGCGCCTCTGGGAGCGCGAGAAGATGACGCTGATCTTCATCGAGCACGACATGAGCATCGTCTTTAAGATTGCCCAGAGCGTACGCGTGCTGAGCTATGGACGGGTGCTCGCCGAAGGCACGCCCGACGAGATCCGACGCCATCCCGAGG
>JBKJYG010000558.1:0-3001 GCA_046715905.1 Hyphomicrobiaceae bacterium
AATGGCGTGCTCATAGACCTTGCCGATCTCAAACTCCTCGAAGTAGAGCCCCTGCATATTTCGTGTCTCCTGTCACACCATCCGCCCGGAAAACTTGTGCGCTGCCCTCCCGCCCTTGACAAGCCCGCGGGACCAGGAGAAGGCCTGGCTGTCAGCGCGTTTTCGGAAGCTCGAAATCGGCACCCCGCTCGACGATACGGACGATCTCGGTGATGTCCTTGTTGGCCATGCCCTCGAACATGCCGTGCTTGAAGACCAGCCGCGCCGCCTGGCACACCCACATCGGCACGCCGAGCCTCTCGCCTTGCGCCATGGCCAGATCGATATCCTTCATCAGGATATGCATGGGAGCGCCGTAATCGAACTGACGGTTCAATACGGCCTCCGGGATCTTGGCCTGGGTGGCGCTGTTGCGGCCGCTGCCGTGGTTGATGGCTTTGGTCATCACCTCGGGATCCAGTCCGCCTTTGGCGCCCATGACATAGGCTTCGCAGCTCGCAGCCAGCGCCACGGCCGACAGGATGTTGTTGGTCAGCTTCAAGACCTGCGCCATGCCCGCGCGATCACCCGCCACCGTGACCGGCCCCCAGCGTGAGACAAGCGGCCGGATCTGCTCGACGAGAGCCGGCTTGCCCGAGATCATCACTGAAAGCGTGCCGGCGCGTGCGCCTGGAGGCCCGCCGCTGATCGGGCAGTCGACAAGTTCAATGCCCTTTGACGCTAAGGCCCCCTCCAGCTCCTCCACCAGAGGCACGCCCACCGTGCACGTATTGACGAGCAGCCGCAGCGCCTTTCCCTCAGCGACCCCATTTGCCCCCAGCACCACCTCCCGCAGGGACTCCAGTGTCGGCAGGGAGACAAACGCCGTCTCGCAACGATCACCCACGTCGCGAGGGCTCGAGGCCGGCCGCGCCTGCCGCGCCAGGAGCGGCGCCAGCGCCTCCCGGCGGATGTCGTGCACGATGAACTCGCCAGCGCTGTCGATCAGGCGCTCGGCCATCGGCAGTCCCATGTTGCCAATGCCAATGAAACCGATGGGCATGCGTATCTCTCCCGGCCATTCTGCTGACCCCCTGAAGTGATCGCAAAAAGGCCGGGACCGCAAGCGCCAGCGTCAACGGACCTGCTCGGCATGAATGTGCTGTGCGCGTCGCGGCCGGGTCACCGGCTCAGCGCGCGCCGCCGTTGTGCGTACCCTTGATGGCCTCGCCGTCCAGCTTGGTGAATGGCACGAAGGGAATGGGCTTGCCGTTATAGATGTCGGACCTGCGGACGGTGATGGTGCCGCTCGGCGTCGTTTCCTTTTTGATTTTCAGAATGTGTTGCGCACCCGGAGGCCCGATGGGCGCCACCATCACGCCGTTGGGCTTCAACTGCTGCAGCAGCGGCGGCGGGATATGATCGATACCGCAGGTGACGACGATCTTGTCGAAGGGCGCGGCATCGTCCCAACCGTAATAGCCGTCGCCCTGCTTCGTCTTGATGGCTTCGTATTCGGTATATCCGCGCTTGATCAAAGCGTCGTAGAACCCGCGCGTACGATCGGCCAGCGGCTTGATGATCTCGACAGTCCAGACCTTGTCCGTGAGATTGGAGAGATAGGCGGATTGGTAGCCGGAGCCGGTCCCGATCTCGAGAACCTTATCGCCTTGCTGGACGTCCAGCGAGCTTGTCATGCGGCCGACCACCCGCGGGCCGGAAATCGTCACTCCCCATCCAATCGAAAGATACGAGATGTCGTAGGCGCGCGGCAGATTGGGCTTGAGGCAAAATTCTTCGCGCGGCGTCATCAGGAACGCCCGCTTGTTGCGCTGGTCCCACACGTCGCCATGGGCGACCATGTTGGCGAAGCGCTCCCAGCGCATGCGCAGGTAGGTCGGATTCTCCCCTCGATTTTCGATAGCCCAGCGCATGAACGCCTCGCCCGAGTCGAAGGGCGGGGATGCATCCCAGCGGTAGGGTTTAGGCACCGTCGCCCATGCGGCCGTTGGATCCAAAACGGTCCCGACCGCCGCGCTAGCGGCCAGAGATGAGACGAATGTTCGCCGGTCCATATTAATCTCCGTCCAAGCAGGCGGCGATAGTCCTGACTTTCACCGCTATGGGAAAGAGGATTAAGAGCAGAGCCTTAATCTCCCGTAACGGTGATCAAACATCAATCTACCGCTACCGCACGGCGCCGGGGTTGCGAAGCGGAAACTGCGACAGCCGAGAGAGGATGTCCTGCAATGGATCGCTGGTCCACGCGGTGGTCATGAAGTCCCAGTGCAAAGCTGCCGGTCCGCTGTCCACGAACACCACCTGGCCCCGTTCCAGGCTCGGGGACAGCTCGCTCCGGACGGGAATGCCGACCTCGCCCAGCCGGCGCCGAAGGGCATCGTTGCCGCTGCGGGAGGATTCGGTGAAAGCGCTGACGAACACAGCTTTCCGGTTCCGCTCGATCCAAAGGGCGAACTTGTCTTCCTCGGCGTAAAGCCCATCGAGCACCACGACCGCCCGTATCCGGGCGCCCGCGCCGCCGTGGTGCAGGGCCCAGGCCGCTGGCTGATAGCCACCGCTATAGGCGACGATCACGACCGGCAGCGCGCGGAACACCGCCCCACTGCGCTTGGCGCCATGCAAACGGGCGAGAGCGGCCGCACTTTCGGCCAGGAACTCCTTGAAGGCGCCCGGTTCCCAAAAACGCCCAGCCGAGGAATCCGACGCGTCCGAGGCGAGTTGCGGCGCCACAAGCACCGCGTTGAGGCCCGACTCCTCCAACTGCTGGGGGATACGTTGCCGGAGCACCACGTCGCGCTCCAACAGCGCCCGGTTGCCGTGCAGGAAGACCACCATTACTGCGGGCCGCGAGGCCTCGAAGGCCTTGGGAAGATACAACAGCACGCGACGGTCGCCGTAGACCTCGTCGGCCCAGAACTTTTCATTGCGCGGCGTCAAACGTCCCCGCCGGCCGTCTTCCTCCAGGTCAAGAAAGGGTGCGCCCGTCGCGGGGTTGAGGCCC
>JBKJYG010000559.1:0-5406 GCA_046715905.1 Hyphomicrobiaceae bacterium
CGGCAACACCGTCAGCGCGAGCACCGGCCACAAGACACGGCCGTTCGCGCGCGTGAAGGAGGAGGTCGAGCATTTCTTCGACATTCACCGGTCCGAGGGTACGCATGCGGGCGGCGTGCATCTGGAAATGACGGGGCAGAACGTGACCGAATGCACGGGCGGGGCGGTGGCGATCGTCGATTCAGATCTGGCGCGCAGTTACGAGACGCTGTGCGATCCCCGGCTGAACGCCGAGCAGTCGTTGGAATTGTCTTTCCTGATTGCGGAACGCCTGAAGCTCGAGCGGCAGGATCGCGGCCTGAAGCCGATCGTGCCGCACGTCGCCGCGGAGTAACTGCGGCCGCGCTCACCGATCCGTTTCAGCGTCCCCGGAAGGACTTGAGGACATGCGTCTAGCGGGTGCGACCTACGACGAGCTTGTCAGCGGTTTCCGTTGGGAATTGCCGACGCGCTTCAACATCGCCGAGGCCATCGTGGGCTGCCATGCCCGCACGACGCCAGATGCACCCGCGCTGATCGAGATCGAGCCGGCCGGCGCGCCGCGCGTGTGGAGCTTTGCCGAGATCGACCGGGCCGCGTGCAGGTTCGCCAATGCGCTGTCGGCGCTTGGGGTGCGGGCCGGAACGATCGTGGCCGTGCATTTGACCCAAGGCCCCGCGGCGCTCATCGCGCACGCAGGTGTGCTGAAGGCCGGCGCGATCGTCATGCCGCTGTTCGGGCTGTTTGGGCCTGACGCCGTGAGCTTTCGCTTGCAGGACAGCGGCGCGCAGGTCCTGATTACGACGGGTGACCACCTCGACCGCGTTGGGGTGAGCCTTGCTGAGCTGCCGGATTTGAAGCACGTCATTGTCACCGATCAACCGGGTTCGGAGGGCGCAGGCGCACCGCGGCGGTCGGGGTTCTGGCCGTTGATCGAAGCCGCGACGGATCGGTTTACATCGGTCGATACCAGCCCCGATGATCCCGCCTACCTGATGTACACGTCGGGCACCACGGGCAATCCAAAAGGCGTGCTGCATGCGCATCGGGTGCTGCTGGGGCATCTTCCCGGAGTGATGGTGCCGCACGACCTTTTTCCGCAAGCCGGCGATCGTTTCTGGACCCCGGCCGATTGGGCCTGGGCCGGCGGCATCTTCGACGTGCTGTTGCCGTCGCTTTATTTCGGCGTTCCCGTGGTCGCCAGCGCCAAGGTGAAGTTCGACCCGGACGCAGCGCTTGACCTGATGGCGCGCCACGACGTGCGCAACGTCTTCATGCCGCCGACCGCGCTGCGGCTCATGCGCCAGGTGCCCGATCCCAAGCGCCACGCCGTGCACCTGCGCTCGCTGGCGACGGGCGGTGAGCCGCTTGGGGCCGACATGATCGAATGGGGCAAGGAAACCTTCGGCCTGACCATGAGCGAATTCTATGGGCAGACCGAGGTCAACCTGGTGGTGGGCAATTGCCCGACGGTGTTCCCGCCACGCCCGGGCTCGATGGGTCGTCCGATCCCGGGTCATAGCGTCGAGGTCGTCGACGACGAGGGCCGCGTGCTGCCCGCCGGGGAGACCGGCATCGTGGCGGTGAAGCGCCCAGACCCTGTGATGTTCCTGGAATACTGGAAGCAGCCGGAGGCGACGGCCGCCAAATTCCGCGGCGACTGGTGCCTGCTCGGCGACATCGCGAGCAAGGATGCGGACGGCTATTTCTGGTTTCAGGGGCGCGACAACGACATCATCAAATCCTCCGGCTATCGCATCGGACCGGGCGAGGTGGAAGAGTGCCTCGCCAAGCACCCCGCCGTTCTCCTGGCCGGGGTCATCGGTACGCCTGATACCCTGCGTGGGGAGGCGGTGACGGCCTTCATCGTTCCGGCCGAAGGCGTGACACCCTCCGACGCGCTGGCGGTCGAGATCCAGCGCTTCGTGCGCGAGCACCTGGCCTCGCACGAGTACCCGCGCCACATCCGTTTCATTAAAGAGATGCCGATGACGGTGACGGGCAAAATCCGCCGCGTCGATCTGCGCAAGCTGGTCTAGCCTCAAGGTCGCAGGGCCAACGGCGTCCATAGCACTTCATCGATACGCGTGGCCCCAGTGGCGAGCATGACCAGCCGGTCGAAGCCCAGCGCGCACCCTGAGGCCGGCGGCATGTGGGCGAGGGCGTCGAGGAAATCCTCGTCGATCGGGTAGCGCTCGCCATACACACGCTGTTTTTCGGCCATCGCGCTCTCGAACCGGCGACGCTGTTCGGCAACGTCTGTCAGCTCGCTGAAGCCGTTGGCGAGTTCGACGCCGCACACATAAAGTTCGAACCGTTCGGCAAACCGGGGATCGTCGGCACAGGTTCGCGCGAGCGCGGCTTCGTGCGTTGGATAGGCGCACAGCTGTTCGGGCGCTCCGAGCCCGAGGTGGGGCTCGATGCGCTCGGCCAGGACACGGCTGAAGAGGTCCGACCAGGTGTCGAACTCGGTTGCCCGAACGCCGATGCGCTGGGCCTCGCGCAGCAACAGGTCGCGGTCGAGGGGTTGGCCGCGGGCCGCATCGATCAGGCGGTCGAGCCGGATGTCGGCGTGCCGGGCAAATGCTTCCACCAGCGTGGAGCGGCGGGCCGGTTGGTCGACGCATGCCTCGCGCCCTCGCCAGCACCACGCGTTGCGTGCCGTCGTGCGTGCCGCAAGGCGCAGGATGGCCTCGCAGTCGCGCATCATGTGCGCCCAGTCCGTATCGGCGCGATACCATTCGAGCAAGGTGAACTCGGGCGCGTGCAGCGGCCCGGACTCGGCGTTGCGAAACACGGGCCCGAGCGTGAAGATCCGCGTTTCACCGGCGGCAAGCAGCTTCTTGCAGGCGAATTCGGGGCTCGTGTGCAGATAGAACGGCTGGCACTGACCGGCCTCGGTACGGAACTGGGTCGCAAAGGCGTGCAGGTGCGTCTCGTTGCCCGGCGAGACTTGCAGGCACGACGTCTCGACCTCGATGAAACCCTCGGACTGGAACCACTCCCGAACAGCGGTTTTGATGCGCGCGCGATCGATCAGCCGCAACCGCCGGTCGGCGTGCTTGTCTGCGTGCCACCAGGGACGCACGGCACCACCCGGGGAATCGGATTGGGATTTGCCTAGCGGGTTCACCATCGGGGCATGTGGCAGCAGCCGTCCCGGCTTGTCAAAGGCAGCCAGCCGCCTCGCCGGCCGGGCCTGGCCAGCCGGGCCTTGGCCTTTGACAAAGAAGCGGCTATGACACGCGCTCCTTTAAGCCATTCAGGCTGATTATCGGCGCATACGTTCCTGGGGGCACGGATGCCGTTGCTGGTGGCCCGCGCCACGCCGCCCACCTACGTCAGTACCTTCAAGGGAGAAGACGCGTGGCCAAAATTATCGCCAGCGAGGTCCGGAAAGGCAACGTGCTCGAGGTTGACGGCGTCTTGTGCACCGTTCTCAAGGCGGACAGCATTCGTCCCGGCAAGGGCACGCCGACGACGCATATCGATATGCGGCGGATCTCCGATGGCGTCAAAATCGTCAAGAGCTACCGCACGACGGAGACCGTGGAGCGGGCTTACCTGGACGAGAAGACGTACAATTTCCTCTATGAGGACGACATGGGCTACAACTTCATGGAGCCCGTCTCGTTCGAGCAGATCTCGATCCCGAAGGACTTGATGGGGGATAGCTCACAGTGGCTGCAGGAGAACATGGCTTGCGACGTGCAACTGTTCGACGGCACGCCAGTGGCGATCTCGATCCCGGCTCGCGTGACCTTGGAAGTGGTCGAGGCGGATCCCGTCGTCAAAGGCCAGACGGCCTCTTCGTCCTATAAGCCCGCGAGGCTGTCCAATGGGGCTCGGATCATGGTGCCGCCCCACATCGGCACCGGAACCCGCGTTGTCGTCACGACAGACGATGGCGGCTACGTGGAGCGTGCGAAAGACTGAACGGCTTAGCCGTCGCACCGCTGTGAGCCGTTGAGGCGTATTAATTTACTGCGGCGCTGGCTCCCTCTTCAGACGGACCGCAGCGTCACTGCAGGATTGCGCATGTGCACCGCCAGCAGCTCGCAGAACTCTCTGGCGTACGGCGGGAGAACACGTCGCTTGTCCCAGAGAATGGCGAGCGGTTCGCGCAATGGCTTGCGCCGGTGCGTCACACGCGCAACCCGAACCTGGTAGCGATTAGTGGGCAGGATCGAGGGCACGATGGCGACGCCGTGTCCGGCTTCGGCAAGTGCCAGCAATGTGTGCAACGTCCGGCTCTCCATAAAAATGTCGGGCTTGAAGCCTGCAAGGCGGCAGGCAGCATCGAACGCCGTGCGAACCAGAAAAGTCGTTTCAGGCAGCAGGAGCGGATAGGACGCCAGACGATTTATATCGACGTTTCCGCCTTTGCCGATCTCGCGAGAACCAGGACCGACAGCGAGAAACTCGATCGAGGGGAGTTTAATGCTTTCGAAGGTATGACTACCAGCCTTGAGCGCATAGGTCAGGCTGACAGCAACGTCGACTTCACCGTGTTCCAGCATCGCCAATATGCGGGGACCGATGACCTCGTTTAACTCGATCTGCACGTTGGGCCGATGCTCGGCATATGGATGCAGGAAGGTCGTCAAGACACCTTCGATCATCTGCGGCGTTGCCGCTACTCTCAAGATGCCACTGCCGCCTTGTCGAAACAATTGAGCGCGCTCAGCAAGCGAGGCGACTGCTACGAGTATGGCGCGGCAATCGGCCAACAGTTGGTCGCCCTCGCTCGTCAGAACCAGCCGGCGACCCACACGATCGAACAGCTTTACCCCCAGCTCCTCTTCGAGAGCGCGGATCTGGCGGGACAAAGCGGGTTGAGTAATACGCAGTTGCACGGAGGCATTCGAGACCGTTCCCTGCTCGGTAATCGACACGAACGTTCGAAGGTGTCGGAGATCCATGATGCTTTATATGTTCATTGGGCATGAATTGATAGAGCTACTGTGCATTTGACCAACGCTGTCTGGACAACGCTAACTCGGACAGCCCACACCTGGATCGGACTATGGAGGTATTTATGAAAACGTTTCGTCTGGCGATGCTATCGGCACTCACATTGGGGTTCACGACGTTGCAGACCGTTGCGGAATCCTGGCCGACGAAGCCGCTGAAAGTGATCGTACCCTTCGGCGCCGGCAGCACGACCGACATCGTGCCGCGCGCGGTGTTCGAGCAGCTCTCTCAAAAGCTCGGCCAGAGCATCATCGTGGAGAACCGCGCTGGCGCCGGAGGGACGATCGGTGCCGCCGCCGCCGCCAAGGCAGCTCCCGATGGCTACACCATTCTCGTCACCTCCTCGGCGCACACTATTTCGCCGTCGCTCTATCCTAACCTGAGCTACCATCCGGCGCGGGATTTTGCGGCGGTCGTATCGCTCGGCAGTTCGTCGAACGTCTTGGTCGTGGC
>JBKJYG010000560.1:0-2595 GCA_046715905.1 Hyphomicrobiaceae bacterium
CGCACGCCCAGGGCAACGTCGTGACGCTGAGCGGGGATGCTGCGGATTCCGAAAGAGCCCGGAGCGTTCTGCTCACGCTCTACGATCGCGTGGCGCGGGGAGAGGTTGTGGGGCCAGGAGACGTCGATGGCCTGATCCGGCACTCGCTATCCGACGGAGCCACCAAGGCGGGGATGGCCCAGGTTCGCACCCGCCGGCGCACCGTGACCGCGCGCACGCCGATGCAGGGAAGCTACATCAGGGCGTTGGAAGGCGTGGACCTCGTCTTTGGCGTGGGTCCGGCCGGCACGGGTAAGACCTATTTGGCCGTCGCGTTTGCAGCATCCTGCCTGGAGCGCGGCATCGTGGAAAAGATCATCCTCTCGCGCCCTGCTGTCGAGGCCGGCGAACGACTGGGCTTCCTGCCGGGCGACATGAAGGAGAAGGTCGATCCCTATCTGCGCCCACTTTACGATGCGCTGTATGACGTGCTGCCGCCGGAGAAGGTGCAGCGCGATATTGAGACCGGCGTAATCGAAATCGCGCCGCTGGCCTTTATGCGGGGCCGAACGCTGGCGCATTCCTTTGTCATTCTCGATGAAGCGCAGAACAGCACCAGCATGCAGATGAAAATGTTCCTGACCCGCATCGGCGAGGGCTCAAAGATGGCCATCACCGGAGATCCGAGCCAGGTCGATCTTCCCAAAGGCCAAACCTCCGGCCTGGTCGAGGCGGTGCGGCTGCTTGAGGGCGTAAAGGGGATTGAGACCGTCTATTTCACAGCCGCCGATGTCGTCCGGCGCGATCTCGTGGCTCGAATCGTCAAAGCCTACGAACGGGCTGACGCGGCGGCATTGCCGGCTCGAACCCTGGGGGCTGGCCCACTCCGGCCAGGCGACCCTTCATAAAGGTGAGCATGCCTGCCATTCGCCAAAATAAGCCCGTCGAAGCCAGCCCCCGCGAGGAGGATGGTTTTGTGGCAGATCCCGAGCCTCCATCGCTGAGCATCGAAGCTGTGCTCGGAAGCGATGCATGGCTTGGAGCCGCAGGTTGGCCAGACGCGGCGGCTGCAGAGGCTCGCATGCAGGATATTGCCCGTGCGCTCGGGCGGGAGCCCGCCCTCCAATCGCATCTGCCGGCGGAGACCTCCGTACGGCTCGCCGACGACGCCGAGGTGCGCCAGCTCAATCGTCAATATCGAGGCAAGGACGCGCCGACCAACGTCCTGTCGTTTCCGTCAGCCCCATCGCGGCCTCGAGGGGTCGCGCGCGGGTCACCCGCGAGCCCCACTGCATGGTGGGCCGGCGACATTATACTTGCACGCGAGACTATCCTGGCCGAGTCGGCGGACCTCCGCATCCCCGTCAACGACCACATCACGCATCTGATCGTGCATGGGGTGTTGCACCTCTTCGAATTTGATCACGAGACGGAAGAAACGGCCTCCGCCATGGAAGCGCTCGAAGTGCGCGTTCTCGAGCAGCTTGGCGTGAGCAACCCTTATCTGACAGCAAATGAGCTTTGAAACGCGATGAGCGCCGACGACCATCACCCAAACGGGGATCCATCACCTGAGCCGCAGCGGCCGGCAACAGCCCAGAGCTGGCTGCAAGCTCTGCGAGCCAAGCTCGGCCTTGCGGGACCCCCGACGCTGCGGGACACGCTGCATGCGGCGCTGGCCAGCGACACTACGGCCGAGCAGGACTTCTCGTCGGCCGAACGCGACATGCTGCTTCGTCTGCTGCGGTTTGGCACCCTGCGTGTGGACGACGTCATGGTGCCGCGTGCCGATCTCGTGGCCATCGATCAAAGCGCCCCGATCTCAGAGCTTCTGGCACTCTTCGCGGCAACGGGTGTTTCACGCATTCCATTGTACTTTGAAACGCTGGATGACCCGCGTGGCATGGTTCACATCAAGGATCTCATGCATTTCCTGAGCGTTGGACCCGTCGTCGGCGAGGCTAAGCCGGACGCAATGGCGTTGCCGCAGTCTGCCGCTGCTCCGTCCGCCACGGAAGCCATCCTGGCCGGGCCGCTCGCCGTGGCGCAGCCCGATGACCCCGGGCGCCGACCCGGTCGCATCGATCTGAGCCGGGTCGATCTTTCGCAACCCATCACAGCAGCGCGCCTGCGTCGGCCGCTCTTGAGCATTCCTCCCTCGATGCCGGCGATCAATCTGTTGATCCGCATGCAGACAACCCGCATTCACATGGCCCTGGTGGTTGATGAATACGGCGGCACGGATGGGGTCGCGACGATCGAGGATCTGGTTGAGCAGGTGGTCGGCGAGATCGAAGACGAGCACGATGTGGAAGAGACAAAAAATATCACCGAAGATGCCGAGCAGGGTCTCATCGCCCAGGCTCGCACCCCGGTGGCCGAACTCGAGCAGCGGCTTGGCATCAAGTTGCTCGGGCCCGATGAGGAAGCAGAGATCGATACGATCGGCGGCCTGGTGTTTTCGCTGGTTGGCCGTGTGCCGGCGCGCGGCGAGTTGCTCCGACACGTCTCGGGCGTGGAATTCGAGGTTCTCGATGCCGATCCCCGGCGCATCAAAAAGCTCAAAATTCACAGACCCAGGGCCAACCCCCACGAGGCAGAGACGACGTCAACCGC
>JBKJYG010000561.1:0-6956 GCA_046715905.1 Hyphomicrobiaceae bacterium
CCACAAGGTCAGCGTTGCTGGACAGCGACCGCTTCAGTTTTGGCCACATTACGGCATCGGCAAGGGGGGCCTGGGCTCCCACCCGGCGCGCCAACCGCCAAGCCACGACGAGCCCCGCAGCAGCCGCGAGATATTCGGCGATCAGGGCCGCAAGGCCCACGCCCGCGACACCCGCGTCCATGCCGGCGACGAAAAGAATAGCAAGCCCGATGTTGATGAGGTTCAACGTGAGCTGAATGGCGAACGCGAGGCCAGCCCGTTGCAGGCCGATGAACCATCCCAGCAGCGCGAAATTGATGAGACCCGCCGGCGCTGCCCAAATTCGCACATCGTAGTAGGTCGACGCGGCCTGCAGCACCGCGGGCGATCCGCCGGTCAACTTGAACGCCAAGACGCGGATGGGGACTTGTAGGAGCAGAAGCCCCACACCCGACACACCGGCGACGAGGAGTGCCCGAAGCAGATGACCGGCCAGGTCCCGTTGATCGCGTGCTCCGAGTGCCTGCGCCGTGAGACCCGTCGTGCCCATGCGCAGGAAGCTGAAGCTCCAGTACAGGACGGTGAAGATGAGCGACCCGATCGCCACGCCGCCCATGAGAGAGGCCACGCCGAGCTGGCCAACGACGGCGGTGTCGACGAACCCGATCAGCGGCACGGTGGCGTTGGAAAGCGTGATCGGCAACGCAATTTTAAGAACGTCGCGATGCCTTATGCCCCTCGCTGGCGGTGCCGGCCCGGTTGGCTCGGACGCAGTTGTGCCGTCTGGAGCGTGCCTCATTGGATGGCTCAGCGCGCCCGGTCTCGCGTCCGAAACGCGCCAAGCAGGCGGGCCAGAAGCCAAATCGGCAGAACGATGAGGGCCCCCAGCAGGAAGTAGCCAACCACACTGTCGAGCGCCCCGAAGCCCAGCGACCAGACCCGCTCGGCCATCAGCTTCAACTTCCAAAGCAGGTTGCGGGGCGTGATATCGAGGGCCGACAGCACGATTCCAACGATGATTGAGAGCACGACGAGGCGTCCTAGAACGGCTAAAGGTCTGCCGCCGAAGAGATGCTCTCTATCCATTCTCTGAGCCTTTAGATGATTACGCGAGCGGGGTGCGATATGGCACGCGAAGGCAAGGTCTTGCCTCGAGATGACGTCGCTGCCGAACCTTCAGACCGGCCCGAGAGTGTTGGCAGGGGTACATTGCTGAGCGGCCCCTTAGCACAAAAGGGGAAGCCATGCGACGGCTGAGGCGTGTGGGACTGGCCGAGACAGACCCGGCGGCAACGTCTCCACCCCCCCGGGCGCCGCCCCGGTCGCGGATGCCGCAGCGCGCCCGTGAGCCGCGATCGGGCCGACGGGGCACCCTACTTCCGGAACCGTTCGCAGCGTGGTTCCTGCAACGTGGCTGGACCCCGCGCGAACATCAGCTTGCACTGATCGAGCAGGGCCGTCTGAAGCGCGCGACGCTCCTCATCGCGCCGACCGGCGCCGGCAAGACGCTTGCGGGCTTCCTGCCGAGCCTCATTACGCTCAGCGCGCCAGACAGGACGCCCCGCGGCTCCGGTCTGCATACGCTGTACATCTCGCCCCTGAAGGCGTTGGCGGTGGATGTCGAGCGTAATCTGCTGGCGCCGGTGCGGGAGATGGGCTTGCCGATCCGGGTTGAGACGCGGACGGGCGATACGCCGGCCTCCAAGCGGCAACGCCAGCGGCTGCGACCTCCCGAAATCCTGCTCACGACACCCGAACAACTGGCGCTGCTGCTTGCCAGCGAAGACGCGGCTTATCTTTTCGGCGACCTGGAGTGCGTCATTCTCGATGAGTTGCACGCCATGGCGCCGTCAAAGCGCGGTGATCTGCTGTCGCTCGGGCTGGCGCGGCTGCGCTCGCTGGCGCCGCGTATCGTGGCGACAGGATTATCGGCAACCGTGGCCAGGCCGACGGAGCTTCGGGCCTGGCTCGTGCCCCAACGCGAGCCGGACACCCAGCGGATGCTGTCCGATCTGGTCGAGCTGAAGGGCGGAGCCAAGCCGCAGATTCGTATTCTCGAAACCGAGGATGAGCTGCCGTGGTCCAGTCACTCCGCCCGCTATGCGGTGCCAGAGATCCTTGCCGCGGTTGCCAGTCACCGGCTCAGCCTGTTGTTTGTGAATACGCGCATGCAGGCCGAGCTGATGTTTCAGGAGCTGTGGCGCCAGAATGAGGACAATCTGCCCATCGCCTTGCATCATGGATCGCTGGATGTCGACCAGCGTCGCAAGGTCGAGGCGGCGATGGCGGATGGACGTCTCAGGGCGGTTGTGGCCACCTCGACGCTCGATCTGGGGATCGACTGGGGCGACGTTGACCTTGTCATCCATATCGGTGCGCCGAAAGGCGCCAGCCGTTTCATCCAGCGTATCGGCCGCGCCAATCACCGGCTCGACGAGGCTTCTGAAGCCATTCTGGTCCCGGCCAACCGATTCGAGGTGCTGGAGTGCCGTGCGGCGCTCGAAGCCGCGCAGGCTGGAACGCAGGATGCCGTGATCAGCCGCACGGGTGCTCTCGATGTCCTGGCGCAGCACGTGCTCGGCATGGCCTGCTCGGCCCCGATCGATCCGGCAGCTCTTTTCGATGAGGTCCGCTCGGCTGCGCCCTTTGCCGGCCTTGATCGTTCCGAGTTTGACCGCGTTGTCGATTTTGTTGCCACGGGCGGCTATGCGCTCCGCAGCTATGAAAGGTTCGCCCGCCTGAGGCCGGCCGAAAATGGGCGGTTGCGGATCGCCCACCCTCGCATCCGGCTGCAATACCGGCTGAACGCTGGCACCATCGTTGAAAGCCCGATGCTGAAGGTGCGGCTCGTCGGGCGCAGCCGAACGGGCGGACGAAGCGGCGGCTCGGGATCAGCTCCGGGTGGCGCCGTGTCGCGGCGGCCGATGGCCGGCGGCCGTATTCTGGGCGAGATCGACGAGTATTTCGCGGCCGAGCTCCGCCCCGGGGATGCATTCGCGTTCGGTGGCGAGGTGGTGCGTCTTGAAGGCATGCGTGAGATGGAAGTTCATGTGACGCGAGCGACGGCGCAAGATCCGATTATCCCGAGCTATCCCGGAGGCAAGTTTCCGCTATCGACGCACTTGGCCGCCCGGGTGCGCGCCATGCTGGCGGACGCCGCCAGTTGGAGCAATCTGCCGCGATCCGTCGCCGAGTGGCTCGAATTGCAGCGCGAGCGATCGCTGGTGCCCAACGCCGATGCGGTTCTGGTCGAAACATTTCCCTACGGCCAGCGCCATCATCTCGTGGCCTATCCGTTTGAGGGGCGGCTCGCCCACCAAACTTTGGGCATGCTGCTGACGCGCCGCCTGGAGCGGCTGGGCGCCTATCCGCTGGGGTTCGCCGCCAGCGACTATGCGCTGTCGGTCTGGGGGCTGGGCAACCTGTCCGAAATGGTCAACGACGGCCGGCTCGATCTCGATCGCCTGTTCGAGGAAGACATGCTGGGCGACGATCTGGAGGCCTGGCTCGCCGAATCCAACCTGATGCGACGCACCTTCCGCCAATGCGCGACCATCGCCGGCCTAATCGAGCGCCGGCATCCCGGCCGCGAAAAATCGGGACGCCAGCTCACGGTCTCCTCCGATCTCGTCTACGACGTCCTGCGTCGGCATGAGCCGCAGCACATCCTGCTGCAGGCCGCCTACCGCGATGCCGCGACAGGCTTGCTCGACATCGCCCGCCTGCAGGACTTCCTGCGCCGTATCCAGGGTCGAATCAGGCATATTGCGTTGCCGCGGCTGTCGCCGCTCTCGGTGCCGGTGTTGCTCGAGATCGGTCGCGAAACCGTCCGGGGTGGCGCCCGCGACGCCCTGCTGCGGGTGGCGGCCGAGGACCTCATAACCGAAGCGATGGGACCGACCGAGCATGCTTGAGTTGAAACCGGAACGGCGCAAAATCACTGATTACTGCGTTCAGAGCCTGTCGATCTGCGGCAAGAACCTGGTGGCCGACATGGCTGGCGCGCTCTATTGGCCCGGCGAGCGGCTGCTGATTGTCTCGGACCTGCACCTCGAGAAAGGCTCCTCCTATGCGCGTCGGGGCGTCATGCTGCCGCCTTACGATACGCGGGACACGCTCAACAGGCTGGCCGAGACGATCGAGCGCTATGATCCGCGCCGGGTGGTGGCACTCGGCGATAGCCTGCACGACGCCGAGGCCTTCGAGCGCATCGAACCGGAGGATTTGGCTGCCCTGGCGATCCTGCAAGAAGGCCGCGACTGGGTTTGGATCACCGGCAACCATGATCCGCGGATCGATGCGCGGCTGGGTGGGACGGTGATGCCGGAGATCGAGATCGGTGGGCTGCGCCTGCAACACGCGCCAGAGAACGGCCGTGCAACCCACGAGATTGCGGGCCACCTGCATCCGGCAGCGCGCATTTCGGTGTACGGTCATTCCCTGCGGCGGCCCTGCTTCGTGGGCAACGCGCATCGCATCGTGCTGCCCGCATTCGGCGCCTTCACCGGCGGTCTCAACGTTCTGGACGACGCCTTCCTGCCGCTGTTCGGCAGCGACGGTATGCGCGTGTGGATGCTCGGGCAGGAGGGCGTCTATCCGGTTGCGGCGCGCCAGCTCGGCGGTGACTGACGCGCACTTTACTGTGCGCGCGAATGTGCCTATCGATCCCACCTCTGTTTGCTCACGCATACCCAAACGCGAGATAAGTGGTAAGTTTATCTCGCGCTCCTAAACCAATGCGGACGTGGTGGAATCGGTAGACACACAGGACTTAAAATCCTGAGATGGCAACGTCGTGCGGGTTCGAGTCCCGCCGTCCGCACCACGATCCCGGCAGCTCGGCAACGCGTCGATCGCGCCATCGCACGCGGAACACGCTGGCTGCTTTCGAGTTCAACTCTGCTATCGAAATTGCAGCAGTCTCTCGCGCGCCGAAGCTGCTGCAATGAGATGAACCGGAACTGAACGGTCGCGCCACCTTTCGTTCAGTTTCGTCGGTTCAATGTAGAAGCGGAAGCAGGCGTGCTCCAAGCGTTGGTCCCAGGAGGATTTCAGTCATGCAAGCGTTGAAGCTGTCGGTTGGTCTGCTCGCCGCGGCAGTGGCCTTCAGTGCGCAAACGGCCCAGGCGGCCGATCTGGATTATGGTCCGCCCAGCGGCCATTCGGCTTATGAGGATCCGCGCTATCGGGACCTTTACGGCCGTGCGGAGTCGCGTACGACGTACGAACGTCGCACGTACGAGGCCACGCCGCCGCCTTCGATCTATATCGAACAGGAGCCGCGCCGGTACGTCGACAATGGGCCGCGTTCCTATAAGGATGATGGCTACCGAGGCGACCGCCGCTCTAAGGATTACGGCCGCTACGATGATGATGATGATCGGTCGGGTTCCGCTCGCCGCTATGGCTCTGCGGAGCCGAACTTCGGGCCGGCGGCGGGATGTCTGCCGCGTGAAGAGATCAGGCGCCGGCTGGTCAGCGAAGGCTGGCGCGGATTTCAGGATGTCGACTTGCACCGGAACGTGGCGTTGATCCGGGCGCGGCGTGGCCCAGGCGACCTTTTCGAGTTGAAAGTGGATCGCTGCAGCGGCGATGTTGTCAGGGCTGTGCGCGTCGAGGGTCGCGGTCCTGGTCCCTACGCCTACGACAACGGCCCACGCACGTATGAGCGGCGCTCTTACTGACCGGTGCTCGACAAGGCCGGCGTCGTTGCCGGCATGTGACCTGACACTCAATTCTGATATACGGGGCGCGGACAGATGTTCGCGCCCCGATTCGTTTGCCGTCTCATCGGGAGCACGGTTTGGCGTGGCACGCACCGGCGCAGCGCTGTGCTCTAGCCGCTTAAGCGATTACTGAACCGGGTCAGGTCGGTGCTGATGAAATTGGTGGCCCTCGCTCGCAATCCGGTGCCGAGCGGCGCTGTGGTCGGACAGTTCGCAGGATACGACGGTTTAACGTTGCGGTTTGCTCGCTGGGACGCATCGCGGATTCCCCGTCGGGGGACCGTGTGCGTCTTCACCGGACGGGGCGAGTTCATCGAGAAATATTTTGAAGTAATCGCGGATTTGCGCCGTCGCGGCTTTGCGGTCGCGATTCATGACTGGCGCGGTCAAGGCGGTTCGCAGCGCCAGCTCGCCAACCGGCGCAAGGGTTATGTGCGCAACTTCGCCGAGTACGATGCCGATCTCGTCCGGTTCATGAAAGACGTCGTGATGCCGGATTGCCCGCCGCCTTACATCGCACTGGCCCATTCCATGGGGGGCAACATCCTCATGCGCAACTCGATCGTCGGCGGCACTTGGTTTGATCGTATGGTGCTGGCCGCGCCGATGCTGGGCTTTGCCGACGAGCGGGTCGGCGTGCCGCAGGGGCTCGCGCGCGCCTACGCCGAGCTGCTCGGCTGGGGGCCGCTCGGCGCCTACTATGTGCCCGGTGGATCGGATATGCCGGAAGAAGCCAAGCCGTTTCACGCGACGCCCCTGACATCCGATCTGGACCGGTACGAACGCAATCGTCAGATCGTTGAAACGGAGCCTGATTTGGCCTTGGGCTCGCCCACCACGGCCTGGCTGCGCGCCGCGTACCGGTCCTGCCGACGAATTTCGAACCCGGAGTTTGCGACCCGGGTGCAGGTTCCCGTGCTCATGGTGGCGGCTGGCCAGGATAGAGTCGTGGCATCGCGGACGATCGAAGAGGTTGCCGATCGATTGAAGATCGGAGCTCGCGTCGTACTGAGCGGCGCGCAGCACGAAATTCTGCAAGAGACCGACGACATCCGCCTCCGCTTTTGGGCTGCATTCGACGCCTACCTAGGCATCGACGGGACTGTTAGTTAGGTCGCTCGAGAGATCGGCAAATCAAATCCGTCGCCCTTCCCGCAGGCTGCGGCCGTTGATCCGGGGCCTGTTCCCGTGCACCATCGTGCGCCATGGCTGGTTGGACTTGCGTTCGAACGCAGTTGGATTGGCACCGCG
>JBKJYG010000562.1:0-10131 GCA_046715905.1 Hyphomicrobiaceae bacterium
TCCGGTCTACAGCGCGAGGGGTGCGGCGCCACGGCCACGGCAACGGGCTATGGGCAAGGCGACATGACGTGGCAGGTTTCACCTGGGCGGGCCTATCGGGTGACAGCCTCCCGCCATGGATTGGTTCTCTTCGAGCGAGAGGTTGCGGGGAGCGAGGCCGGCCGCCTGTCCGTCAGTATGCTGGTGGACGCGATCGAGCCCCTCACGTTGAGGCTCGAATGCCGGTAAGAGCCGCCATTCCTCCAGCGCCGACGGCCCGCTCCCGGCCTCAGGCGCGCCGGGCGGGGTGGCGTTCGATCGCCTTATCCCCATCGCAAGCCCGGCTCAGCGTCATGAGCCTTGTTTTCATCGGCTCCCTGCTGTCGGGGTATGCTCTCCTCCCCGGCGACAACGAGCGCATTGCAATGCTCGAACGCGACGGCCAGAGAATTGAAGCTCTGCGTCTGCTGGAGAACAGGTTCGCCAACGGCGACCGCGGCCAGCGCACAGTATTTCAATTGCAGCAGCTCTATGAGTATTTCGGAGAGTTGGAGAAGGCGCGCACGACGCTTGACACGCTGGCCGCCCTGCGTCCCCGAGATAAGCAGGTTCAGCGTCAGCTCGCGCAGTTCTACAGGCAGACTCAAGACGAGGACGGTTACGTGCTTGCGCTGCAGCGGCAGCTTGCTGCGCGGTACGCCGAGCCGGTATGCCGGGAGCTGATCGGGATCTTCAGGCTGAATGGAGATTATGCGCGCGAGCAATCCACCCTGGAGGAGTGCCGCAGCCGTGGCTATCGCCGGCCCGAAGACATCATTCGCCTTGCCTATCTGACGGCGACGGGCGGGCAACTTGCGACAGCGGCCATCCTGCTGCGCTCGGTCGACGAGCGACGCCGTTTGAAGGTGGATCGTGACCGCCACATGC
The DNA here is from genome assembly GCA_046715905.1 of Hyphomicrobiaceae bacterium. Lineage (GTDB taxonomy): Bacteria > Pseudomonadota > Alphaproteobacteria > Rhizobiales > Hyphomicrobiaceae. Next base: position 907 of record JBKJYG010000562.1, read on the forward strand.
TCTTCACAGCGTTGTTGGAGACCGATCAGGCCGTCGAGGCGCAGCGACGGGCCACGCGATGGTTGAAGGGCAGCGCCGATGATCAACTTGCGTTGCAGCTCATCGATGGCTTGGCGCGGGCCAGCCGTTTTGATCTGGCCCTGGATCTTGCACGCGAAGTGGGCATACCGGGCGACTCTGTCTCGCTGAGCGTCAGCGAGCTGATGCTTGACCGCGACGAAATCATTGCGGCGCGATCCTACCTGCGCGGGTGGCTGGAAGCCGCTCGCCTTCGCGACGTGGACGTTGCCGAGCGCTTTACATCGGCCGCCCTTGATGCGGATGATCCGGAGCTGGCGTTTCGGGGCGCGGACCGGTTCGGGCTTCAGCGATTGCCCCAGTCGAGCCTCGTGAGCCTCGCGGAAGCTTTGAGCGCGATCGGTCAGACCGTGGCATTCGGAAAGGTTCGTGAGGCGCTCGATCCACAGACGGTGGCCGGTGATCCCCTGCTCGCGGCGGCGGTCGAGGCCGACCGGGGCGCAACCGATCCCGCCCTGCAGTTGCTGGGGCGCGTTGAAACGGACAGCCTCGATCAATGGCGGCTCTCACTGTGGGCCCGCTTGATGGTGACGACAGGCCGGCGCACGACCGCCGCGCAAGCGCTGCGGGAGATTGGGGTCGAGCCTCCGCCGGCACCCACCCAGTCGCGCGCGATCCGCCGTTATCGGGATGCCCGGTATCGACGAGCGCGCGCGAGGTTGCGGCCACGGGCTGGCCCTGTGGGTGCGCAAGCCGGAACACTTCGCCCGCGACCGGGAGCGGCGCAGAGCCCATAGCGCCGATCAAGCTTGGGCAGTTCGGCTGAATTGCGCAGCCATGCTGGGCTCTGTTAGACACGGTGCTGCCGTGTCGTGTTGGAAGAGTGCCGGTGTGTGGTGCGTTCGGGATCCAGAACAGCCCATGATGCACACAAGATCGCGGGGACGAGGATGGACGGCAACCGTACGCGTAACGCATTGCCTCCTCCCGTAGACACCGCGTTCGAGCGCGCACCCGAAGCTGCTGAGCTGGAGCCGGAAGGGCATTCGCCTCTGACGCTCATTGCGCTTTTGGAAATTGTCGTTCTGGTCATCATTCCCGGGACGCTCGACTACGCCGCGCCGTCCTTCCCCACCCTTTCCGAGATGCAGCCGCACTTCTTCTGGCTGCCGGTGCTGCTGCTCAGCCTTCAATACGGCACCGTGAGCGGGCTTATGACGGCGGGCGTGGCAATTCTAGTTTCAGCCGTGCTGGGCTGGCCGGATCAGGAGATCGGCGAGAATCATTTCGTCTATCTCCTCCGCATCTGGACCCAGCCTGTCCTATGGCTTGCGACGGCGTTGGTCATTGGCCAATTTCGAATGCGGCAGATCAGTCGTAAGCAGGAGCTTTTGCGCCAAGTCGCAGTGCTGTCACAACAGCGCGCAACACTGGCGGGGTACGGCCTTCAGTTGCGTGACCGGTGCGAGCGCCTGGAAAGGGCCATGGCGAGCCTTGATGCCGGAAGCTCGCGCGAGACCGTGGCGGCGCTGCTGGGCCTCATCGATCGGGGCGAGGGTTTCGATCAGACAGCGGCGGCGGCTCGCGCCCTGACGGCATGCTTTGGTGAGTGCCAGGCCTCGATCTTCGTTCGGGATGGCGGCGGGCTCCGCCTTGTCTACGCGCACCGCTGGCCGCCTCGCGCCGTGTGGCAATCGTTGATCCCAGCGGGGCACGTTCTCTACGACAGCATTGTTGGCGCGGCCACGCCGCTGTGTATCGCCATACCAGCCGACGAGGCCAATCTCGCCCATGAGGGTCTGGCCGCGACGCCCATCCTGTCTCCGGTGACCGGCGATGTTGTCGGCATGATGAAGCTCGAGCGCGCGGCCCCAGAGGAGGTTGACGCGATGACCGCCCGCCGGCTGGGGCTGCTGGCCGTTCTTCTTGGGCCGATGCTGCGCGAGGTGCGCCAGGGAAGCCTCGTCGAGTCGCGTGGCTTTGCCGCCGCCCCCATTGCCCCGCTACGCCCGCGCGTGTGGCGCCAGCTTAAGCGGCGCCCGGCGGAGCTTGGCGACAAAGCGGGCGCGGAGAGGATTGGGCGCAAGCTCAATCCGGCGAGCTGAGCTGGCCGTGGCGCAACCTCGGCCGACCGATCCAGATTTGAGGGGCTCTCCCGCCGACACTCAGCCTCCCCCAACCGGCGGGGACAGGTATCGTGACGCCGTTGTTGCGGGCGGCGTCGGCATCCTGGAAGCGATGGGCCTCCATGTGGCTCTTCAGCAAGGCGGGACGGCGTCATCGGCATTGCTGGTGCACGCTGGCGCGGTGCTGACGCTGGGCGCTTGGGTCATTGTCCTGGCCAGCACCAAGCGAGAGGTCAGTGTCGCTTTGCTGGCATGGGTGGCGACGTTAGCTGCCGGACCGGTCGGGGCGATCGGTGCTGCGGTGCTGGCGCTGGCGCTGCCAACCGGCGGGCAGCCTGGGCCGCTTCTGGGCGCTTGGTATGAACGCATTGCACTCTCCGTCGCGGTCGATCCCATCACGCGTCTTTGCGATGATGTCGCCGCGGGCCGCTCCTTGGACTTGGCTTCACCGCTGCCGCAATCCTTTCTGGACGTGATGGCGACGGGATCCTTGGCCGAACGGCAGAACGTGCTGGGCCTGATTGCGCGTCGCTTCCATCCCGACTACCTGCCAGCATTGAAAGCGGCGCTCAGGAGTTCCGAGCCGGTGATCCGTGTGCAAGCGGCTGCGGTCGCCGCGCATATCCGTCCGCAGTTGCACGCGATCATTCAGGTCCTGATTGGCGACGTTCCGGTGGCCAGTGAGGGGGGAGGCTCGGCCCTGCTGTTGTTCCGTGACCTGCGGGATCTTACCGCCTCTGGTCTGCTCGAAACCAGTGACAAGCTGCGGGCAATCGAAATCGCGGATCGGCTGGGCGACGTTCTGATTTCCAAAGCGCAGCGCGGTGGGTTCGAACAGCGCGGTCAGACCTTGGCAGCCGAGCATCAATCCGCGCTCGAGGAGCTGCTGCTGAGCCGGGGACGCTTTGTCGCCTTTCGCCGCTTGCGCACGGCGGGTCGGGTGTTGGCGGCACGACCCGATGCGCGGCTCCGGCGACTTACAGTGGTGGCGGGCGGGACGGGAGCCAGGCATGAGACACAATGATCCACGGCCCGACGCGCGCGAGACCGATGTGTGCATCATCGTCGAGGGCTGCTACCCTTATATCGCCGGCGGCGTTTCGGCCTGGATCGATTGGCTGATCCGGTCGCAGACGGAGACGAGCTTCTCGATCGTGGCGCTTTGGCCAAAGCCCACCAGCCAGCCTCCGCGCTATGCCCTGCCGCCCAACGTCGTGAGGCTGCAGCATTTGTATTTGCAGGATTTCGGCGCCGAGCCCATGACGTCGCTGCCGGTACCTCTCGAAGTCGACGGCCTGGCGCACGCGTTGGAAAACCTCATGACGGCGGGGGGACGGGTCTCGCTTGAGCGCGTCATCCGATTGCTGGCCCAAATCCGCCAGCACGTGTCTTTGCCCGAGCTCTTCAATTCGCCGGTCGGTTGGCGGATTGCGCAGGGCATGTACGCCGAGGAGATGCCCTTTGCTTCGTTCCTGCATTTCTTCTGGGCCTGGCGGGCGCTGTTCGGAGGACTTCTGGCCACGTTGGAGCTGCCACTGCCGCGCGCCAAGGTCTATCACACCATCTCGACGGGTTACGCTGGCGTGCTGGCCGCCCGCGCTGCGATCGAAACCGGGCGGCCCGCGTTGCTTACCGAGCATGGGATCTACACCAACGAGCGCCTCGTCGAGCTGCTGATGGCCGATTGGGTCGCCGACACCGTCGACAAGGGTCACGCGCTGGATGATCCGCGCTTCGATCTCAGAGACATGTGGATCCGTGCCTTCGAAGCCTATGCCCGCACCTGCTATGAGACGAGCAGTGACATCGTCACCCTCTACCAGGACAATCAACGCGCGCAGCGGTCCCTTGGCGCCGGCGATGACACCATCAGGGTGATCGCCAACGGCATCGATCTGAACCGATTTGCCGGCATTAGACCGGCCGAGGAGCGCGGGCGACCGACGGTGGCTCTGATCGGGCGCGTGGTTCCGATCAAGGACGTAAAAACCTTCATCACTGCCGCCGCCCTGGTGCGCGAACAGGTGCCGGACGTCCTGGCGCTGATCCTTGGACCAACCGACGAGGATCCCGAATATTTCGGCGAGTGTCAGGCGCTCGTCTCAGCGCTCCGGCTCGACGGCTGCGTCGCGTTCACGGGCACGGTCGATGTTCTGGATTACCTGTCGCAGATCCATGTGGTCGCGCTGACGTCGCTCAGCGAATCTCAGCCGCTGGTCATCCTCGAGGCGGGAGCAGCGGGTATTCCGTTCGTGGCGACGAACGTGGGCTCGTGCCGGGAGATCCTCGAAGGTCGGCCGGACGAGACGCCGAAGCTTGGGGCCGGTGGCATCGTCACGGAGCTGGTGGCGGCGGAGGAGATCGCGACCGCGATTGTCGCCTTGCTTCGCGACCCGCAGCGGCGCCGTCAGTATGGCGAAGCCCTGCGCGAGCGCGTTCGGCGTACCTACACGGCCGATAAGGCGTCCTCGGCCTACCGGGCGCTGTATCGCCGCTTGATCGAGAGCCCCGACTACGCTCCCAAGCGGGCGGCCTAACCGTCATGGCGGGGATCGGCTTTCAGCTCAAAAAGCTCAGCGAACGCGAAACCATCTCGTCGGTCCTGGCGGCCGCGGGTCATGCGGCCGTGGTTGCTGCAGGACCCTGGCTTTTCACCATCTTCAGCCTGGCTGCCATCACACTCACGATGGACCGCGTGGCCGGGCCTGAAACGCTGGCGGCCTTCCGCATCATCATTATCTATGCGTTTGCAGTTTCGTTGGTCGTGACGGCCCCCGTGACGATCGTGGTGACGCGGCTCGTCGCCGACGCGCTGTGGTTGAAGCAGCCGCAGCATGTACGTCCGCTGCTGTTTGCGGCCTTCATTGCCGCGCTGGCGGTCGTGGCCTGCGGCGTCACTGGCCTGCTGATCTATTTTCGGCCGCCGCCCCTGCTGTCGGTCGCGCTGATGGCCAGTTCGATGCTGGCCGGTTTGATCTGGGTCGTGTTGTCGTTCTGCGGGGCCGTCAGGGACTATCGGGGTGTCACGTTTTCGTTTTTGCTCGGCCTTTTGGTCTCCATCTTGGCCAGCATCACGGCTGCCATCCATGATCTGGGCGCCGCCGCCATGGTGGGCGGATTCATGAGCGGCCTGACGGTGACCTTCTTCGGCTTGACGTGGCGCGTGCTGGCGACCTTTCCGCACCGGCTGACCGATCCGATGCAGGGCTTGCGCGCGCTCGGCGCGGGACTGATGTCCTACTGGAGGCTGGCCGCGGGAGCCTTTCTCGGCACCATGGGGGTGTGGATCGATAAATGGATCTTCTGGTTCTCCCCCGTGGGCGAGCGCGTCGGCAGCGGGCTGCTACACGCGCCGCTCTACGATAGCGCAATGTTTATCGCCTCGCTCGGCATCATCCCGGCCTTGGCCGCTTTCGTGCTGCGGCTCGAGACGGATTTCTTCGAGCGCTACCAGCGCTATTTCGCCACCATCGCGGGACACGGCACCTACGGTCAGATCGAAGCGGCACGCGTCCGCCTTGCCGGATACACCCTCGATAATCTGATGCTGATCACGGCGGCTCAGACCGGGATTTGCGCGGTGCTGGCCCTGACCGCGCCACTGATCATCGAGGCCCTCGGCTTGCAGTTCCGGCAAGTCGCGATCTTGCGTTTCGGCGCCCTTGGAGCCGTGTTTCAGTTCATCTTCATCGCTTGCTCGGCCATCCTGCTGTTTTTCGACCGGCGGCGGTTGTATCTTGCCCTGCAAGCCTTCTTTCTGGTCGCGATGGCCAGCGCGACGCTGATCACAGTGCTGCTCGGCGAGGAGTTCTATGGCAGCGGCTACCTCATCGCCTGCATGGCCGTAGCGCTGGTGTCCTATGTGTTGGCTGAGCGAACGTTTGCTGATCTGAATTACCTCACCTTCATCGGCAACAATCCCTCGATCGTAGCCGCCAGTGACAGTCGGCAACGCACGTGCCGCGCGAGGCTTCGCCGGCGATTCACGGCTCAGCCGCAATCCCGATAGCGATCCTTGGGCTGCCTCCCGTGACAGGCTCATCAGGCTGGTCTAGCTTGGCGCGCCTTGCGGTCAGCGGCGCGGGCAGGATGTGGGAGAAGGCGTGTGCAGGATATCAAGGGTAGGATCGCGTGGGTCACGGGGGCCGGGACGGGAATTGGTGAGGCCGCAGCCGTCGCGCTTGCAGCGGAGGGCGCGCACATCGTGCTCTCGGGTCGCCGCTCAGCGCCGCTCGAGGCGGTCGCGGAAAGGATCATCAAAGGCGGCGGCAAGGCGACCGTGCAGGCGGCCGACCTGACGCGCGCGGCGTCGGTGGAGAAGATCGCGGCTGGCATCCAAGAGAAATTCGGCCGCTTGGACATCCTGGTCAATAACGCGGGCACCAATATCCCCGATCGGAATTGGTCCAGCCTCACGCCGGAGGGTATCGACACGCTGGTCCACGGCAATCTGTCGAGTGCGGTCTATGTGGCCCGCGCGGTGCTGCCGATGATGCGCCAGCAGCAGGATGGCGTGCTCATCCACACGGCCTCATGGGCTGGACGCTTCATCGGCGCGGTGGCGGGGCCGATCTATACGGCGGCCAAGCACGGCGTCGTTGCCATGAGCCACTCGATCAACCTCGAGGAGTGCGCCAACGGCATTCGCTCGACCGTCATCTGCCCCGGCGAGGTGGCAACCGAGATCATGAAGTTCCGTGACCCGCCCGAGCTTCCCGAGACGCTCGCGCGCATGGTGCAGCCCGCGGACGTGGGAGCCATCGTGGTCTTCGTGGCCAAGCAGCCCGCGCACGTCTGCCTCAACGAGATCCTGGTGACGCCGACGCACAACCGTGGCTACCTCGCCATGATGAAGGGGCGTCAGCAGCAACAGGCAGAGGCGCGGCAGAAGGCAGGTGGCGCATGACCGTCACCATCAAAGCGCAATCGCTGGAAGCCTTCGTCTCGGATATTTTCGCCAAAGCCGGATGCTCGCGCGCGGAGGGAGATCGCATCGGCAAATACCTGGTCTCGGCCAATCTGACTGGCCACGACAGCCATGGCGTGCAGCGCGTGCCACGCTACCTGCAATGGAAGGCCGACGGCGAGTTCGTGGCCGACCGCACCGTCAAGGTCGTCAGCGAGACGCCGGTGCTGGCCGTGCTCGACGGGCAATATGGGTTCGGTCAGTCGATGGCGCCGCAAGCCGTCGCCATCGGCATGCGCAAATGCCGGGAAATGGGCCTTGCCGTGGTTGCGCTGCGCAACACGGGGCACATCGGGCGCGTCGGCGACTGGGCCGAGATGGCGGCTGCCGAAGGGCTCGTCTCGATCCACTTCGTCAATGCCGCCTCGAGCATCCTGGTGGCGCCGTTCGGCGGCGTAGAGCGACGGTTCTCGACGGCCCCCTACTGCGTCGGCGTGCCTCGGCCGGGCGACACGCCGCTGGTGCTTGATTTCGCCACGTCGATCGTCGCCGAGGGCAAGGTCCTGAACGCCAGCTTCGGCGGCAAGGCGATCCCCCCGGATGCGTTGATCGGCCCCGATGGCGAGATGAGCGGCGACCCTCATGCGCTTTATGGCGACTATACGCCAACCGGGCCTCGCGACTACAGGCAGGGGACGGGCGCCATTCGCGCCTTCGGCGATCATAAAGGCTCGGGTCTGGCTCTGATGTGCGAGGTCCTTGGCGGATCCCTGACGGGCACGGGTGCCGCCGAGCAAGGTCGAAGGTTTTCCAACGGTATGCTCTCGTTCTACGTCGATCCAGCCAAGCTCGATCCGTCGGGCTTTTTCCCTCAGGACGTACAGCGGTACGTCGCCTACGTGAAGAGTGCCAAGCCCGACCGCGAGGGAGGCGAGGTCCTGGTCCCCGGCGAACCCGAGCAGCGGATGCGTGTCGAGCGGCTGGCGCAAGGTATCCCGCTGCCCGACGACACATGGTCCGCCATCATTGATGCCGCACGCAGCGTCGGGGTCGATGAACACACCATCCAGGCTGTCGGCGCCTAGCAGCAGCAGGTAGCTTCAGGTGAGTCGCCGACGTCTCAACTCGTGGATCGACCAACCGAGGGACTGCCATGACCGAGATAGCACTGCATTCCGCCGAACTCCTGGAGAAGTTGCGCGCCGTCGATACACCCACCATCTGCAATGCGCTGGAGATTGTGGCGCCCGAGCGCCGGTTGACCGGCTTCACCACCAAGCCACTCGTCTGCCCGTTTCCGGATCTGCCGCCGATCGTCGGTTACGCCCGCACGGTGACCATTCGCGCCAGTCATGCCCATGAGCTCGTCGGCGAAAAGGCCAAAGCGCAGCGCCTCTCGTACTACGAGTACGTGGCATCAAAGCCCGGGCCGACCATCACGGTGATCCAGGACCTGGACGGGGCTGACGTGGGCTTTGGCGCATTCTGGGGTGAGGTGCAGTCGACGGTGCACAAGGCCCTGGGCTCGCTTGGCGTGATCACCGATGGCTGCATCCGGGACATCCCCGCCTGGGCGCCGGGGTTCCAGGCCCTGGCTGGGTCAATCGCGCCGAGCCACGCACATGTGCATCTGGCCGATTTCGGCCGCGAAGTGCGGGTCGCCGGTATGCTGGTGCGCCCGGGCGATTTGATCCATGCCGACCGGCACGGCGCCGTCGTCATTCCGCACGCCGTTGCCGGCAAGATCCCGGCTGCGTGTGACCTGCTGGCACGCAAGGAAGCCGTCATCCTCGAACAAGCGCGAAAGCCGGGGTTCACGATCGAACACCTCAAAGCCGCGCTCGCCAAGCAAGAGGATATTCACTGAGGCAAGAGTTCAGCAACGATTTTGCAAACGTTTGGCAACTGACCGCCAGCCGCCAGCGCCGCCGCCAAAAGGTTCGAACTCTTGGTCCTGCAACCGCCAGGTTAACGAAGCGTGCGTTTGAACAGTTCGAAGTGTTCTCACGGATGATCCGTCTAGAACCTCAGATGATCTCATCTTCATCCATGAGCACTTCGTCCGGCCCTTCCGGAACCACCTCGACGGTGCGCACGCCCGGTGCGAGAGTCCGCTATCGTGTGTCGCGGTCTTTATCCTCGGACCACGCGATGTGAAACAGCGCGTCACCCATG
>JBKJYG010000563.1:0-7044 GCA_046715905.1 Hyphomicrobiaceae bacterium
CGCTCCCCTTCGGAACTCGCAGTCGCGGTGTCTCGCGGCGGGGCAGGGCCAAGTCTTGCGGCAAGTCACCCATGTAGGGAAAACCTGGGAGGAAGCCGATGGCATATACATGATAGGTTTCACCCGCATGACGGCGAACGACTTCGGCCGGGCTCATGCGCAATTTGCGTGCTACGTCATCGAGATCGGGAGCAAGGTCACCCTCGTAGCAGGCAGGAATGACAAACCGCCGCCCGGGCCGAGGCTGAAGCTGAGGCACAACATCGGCGAGCATTGCTTCGATGCTTGACGTGAGTTGACCATAGCTCAGCGTTTCAGGCTCGTAATGCACCATCAACGAGCGAAATGTGGGAACCAGCTCTACGATGCCGGGCACGTTTGCCGCCGTGATGCGATCGGCGAGCGCCAGCACGCGCGCATTGATGTCGCGGTCAACGCGATCTCCGAACTCGATGTCAAGAGCGGTATCCCCGCTCGGCAACAGCCGGATCATGAGCCTTTTCCGTGCCGGATTTCCACGCGCTGTCCAAGCCACCTTCTATAACGACATTGTCGCTGTGGACCAAAGGTCCTACCATCCACCGATCACGTAATCGGTGCTGCGACCCGCCCAGGACACTCCACATGGCCTACCGCATTAATCTTAACGCCGACATCGCCGAAGGGTTTGGTCCCTACGAGATCGGCAACGATGCCGAGCTGATGAAGATCGTGACGTCGGCTAGCGTGGCCTGTGGCTTTCACGCCGGCGACCACAACACCATGCATCGGCTTTGCCTCCTCGCCAAGCGCGAGAATGTCAGCATCGGCGTGCACCCGGGCTTCAACGACCTCTGGGGATTTGGACGCCGCCCGATCAAAATGGCAGCGTCCGATGTCGAGTACATGACGGCCTATCAAATCGGCGCGCTCCAGGCCATGGCCAAGTACGCCGGGCTCAGGGTAACGCACCTCAAGGCGCACGGGGCCCTGAACAATATGGCAGCCGTCGACGAGGGCTATGCCTTGGCCATTGGCCGCGCCATCAAGACCGTCGATCCCGAGATGATCTTCGTGGTGCTTTACGGCTCGGCAATGGAGAAGGCGGCGCAAAAGCTCGAGCTTCGCTACGTGCGCGAGGGCTTTGCCGATCGCCAGTACGAGGATGACGGCAATCTCACGCCGCGCTCGATCGCGGGCTCAGTCTATCACGATCCTGCGAAGGCTCTCGAGCAGTGCCTGCGCATGATCCAGGAAAAAGAGGTCGTTTCTCGCAGCGGCAAGGTGGTGAAGGTCGAAGTCGAGACCATCTGCCTGCATGGCGACGAACCAACCGCTGTGCGCGTGGCCGGAGACGTCCGACGCGGGCTCGAAGCCGCCGGCGTTAGCATCGTGACGATTCCCGACATGCTGCTCCAGAGTTATCGTCGCGCCGCCGAAGCGGGCCCTGAGCACGCTCGCACTCAGCCGGTGAGATAATCGATGGCCGATGAGAAACCAACATTGGCGGTACTCGGCGGCACGGGCGCGCTCGGTTCGGGTCTGGCGGCGCGGTGGGTGGGTGCCAGATATCCGGTGCTGATCGGCTCGCGTACGAGCGACAAGGCCGAGGCAGCCGCCCTGGCGCTGGGCCGCCTCGCAAGCGGACCCAAGCCGCGCGGCATGACCAATCTTGAGGCGGCCCAGGCGGCAACGGTGGTGGTCTTGACCGTGCCCTACGCCAGTGCCGCAGCCCTGATCGACGAAGTCCGCGATGCCGTCAAGGGCAAGCTCGTCATTGACACGACGGTGCCTCTCATGCCGCCGCGTGTGGCGCGCGTACAGTTGCCGCCCGAAGGCTCGGCGGCGGTGGCCGCGCAAAAGCGATTTGGTTCGGAGGTCCGGGTCGTGTCGGCGTTCCATAACGTGTCCGCGCACAAGCTGCAGGGGGAGGCTGCCATCGCCAACGACGTGCTGGTGTTCGGTGATCGCGCCGAAGATCGCGCCATCGCGGTCACGCTGGCGCAGGCTGCGGGCATGCGAGGCCTGCATGCTGGGCCGCTGGTCAATTCGGTGGCTGCCGAAGCGCTGACGTCGGTGCTGATCGGCATCAATCGAGGCTACAAGGTCGATGGCGCCAGCATTCACATCGCCGCCGTGCCGGCCGGGGCCACTTATACGCCTCCCGCCATCAAGTCATGACATCGCTGACCGTGACGGTGCTGGCGGGCATTCCATCCGTGCGGCCAGGCGATGATGTTGCGGCGCTGCTGATCGCGGCGATGGAACGTGCGGGGCTGTCGCTTCAGCCGCAGGACGTGCTCGTCGTGGCGCAGAAGATCGTGTCGAAAGCCGAAGGGCGCATCGTCGATGCGGCGACGGTAGTGCCGTCCGACCGCGCCCGCGAGCTGGGCGCTATAACGGGGAAGGATCCCCGACAGATCGAGCTGGTGCTGCAGGACTCGACGGAGGTTCTGCGTGCCAAGCGCAATGTCATCGTCGTCGAGCAGCGGCTGGGCCTTGTCATGGCCAACGCCGGCATCGACCGGTCCAACGTCGAGGCGGAGGGCATGGCCGAGCCACTGCTGCTGCTGCCGCTCGACCCGGATGCCAGTGCAGGCCGGCTCAAGGCCCGTCTGGAGGCTCGGTTTGCCGTCGAAGTCGGGATCGTTATCTCGGACAGCGTCGGGCGTGCCTGGCGCCTGGGCACGGTGGGTCTCGCCATTGGCGCCGCGGGGCTCCCGTCGCTCATCGACCGACGCGGGGAGCCTGACCGGAACGGTCGGCCGCTGGAGGTCACCGAGACGGCATTCGCCGACGCGATCGCCGCTGCCGCCGTGCTTGTGATGGGGGAGGCCGCCGAGGGTACGCCAGCAGCCCTGGTGCGGGGTCTCGTGTGGCAGGCGCCGCACCGACCGGCACGCGCCCTCGTCCGCCCTCGCGACGAGGATATGTTCCGGTGATCGACCGCGCGCCGCCGGGCGAGCATTACCTGGCGCTCTGCGGCGGCGTGGGGGGTGCCAAGCTGGCTTTGGGTCTGGCGCGTGTTCTCCCGCCCGAGGCCCTGACCATCGTTGTCAACACGGGCGATGATTTCATGCACTTGGGGCTGCACATCTCGCCCGATATCGACACCGTGGTGTACACGCTGGGAGACTTGGCCAATCCCGATTTGGGCTGGGGCCGGCATGACGAGACCTGGTCGTTCATGGCGACGCTCGAGGACCTGGGCGGGCCAACGTGGTTCCGGCTTGGCGATCGCGATCTGGCGATGCACATCGAGCGGACCCGGCGTCTCAGCCAAGGACAGACCCTTTCGGAGGTGACGAGCCGCCTCGCCGCGCGGCTTGGCATCGGCCCCGCCATCGTGCCGATGAGCGACGACCCCGTTCGCACCATCGTCGAGACCGATCAGGGGAGGTTGGCCTTCCAGGACTATTTCGTGGCCCGAAGGTGTAAGCCAAGGGTGCGGAGGATCGTGTTCGAGGGTGCCGGCACGGCCGAGCCGGCTGCTGCCGGCCGCGCCGCACTGGCCGATCCGAGCCTTGCTGGAATCATCATCTGCCCCTCCAATCCCTGGCTCAGCATCGACCCGATCCTCGCCGTTGCAGGCTGGCGCGAGGCGCTGCTGAAGCGCCGGGTGCCGGTCATTGCAATAACGCCGATTGTGGGGGGACGGGCGATCAAGGGGCCGACCGCCAAAATCATGGGCGAGTTGGGCGTGGCGGCGGATACGGCTGCGATCCTCGACCACTATGGCGGACTGATCGATGGTTTGATCAGCGACGAGGCTGATGCGCCCCCGGCACCGCGGCCGGGCATTACCCTTGCGCAAGCCCCGACCGTGATGCGCACCCTTGACGATCGCATGCGACTGGCCGAAGCATCGCTCGAGTTCTGCCGCCGTCTGAAGGCCGCAAAGGAATAGCCTATGAGCAATCGCGCGGGAGCCGCTGCGCCCTCAGCTTCGGCCTGGGCCATCGTGCCGGTGAAAAATCTGGCCTCGGCCAAGGGGCGGTTGGCCCCTGCGCTTTCGCCCGTTCTCCGCCGCCGGCTGGTGCTGGCGATGCTCGAGGATGTGATGGCAACCCTGCGCGCGTCGCCGGGTATCGGGCGCGTGCTGGTCGTCACCCGCGACCGGGAGGTAGCCCAACTGGCGGCCCGTCGGGGCGCCGCCGTCGCCGAAGAGCCGATCGATGCAGATCTCAACGCCGCGGTGGCGTGCGGCCTCGATGTCGCCCGGCGCGCAGGCGCGGGGCGTGCGCTGATTCTACCCGGCGATCTGCCGCTGGTGGCGCCAGAGGACATTGCGGCACTGCTCGAGACCAGCGATGGCCGCGAGGCGATCGTCATCGCGCCGGACCGGCAGGCCCAGGGCACCAACGCCCTGCTCATTCCGGCGCACCTCGACCTGAGGCCTTTGTTTGGCGAGTGTAGCTTCGAGCGGCACAGCGACGCCGCGCGCGCGTCGGGCCTCCGCGTGATCAGCGTCGCGCGCCCGGGGCTCGCGTGCGATATCGATATTCCGGCCGACTTGGCGGCACTGTCGAAAATTTCCCGATATGCCTTCATTGGATCGGAAGCACCAGCCAGGCTCACCGATGCCGATGCGCTGCGCCTGGCCGACACCGGCGATCTCACGACCCTCATGGCTCGTGCGGAAGCCATGACGGTGGGCGCGCATGGCCATCTCGTTACATTTTCGAAGAAGGTTTTCATCCCGCTCACGCAATTATGCCGGGACGTGTGCCACTACTGCACGTTCGCGCATGCGCCGCGCCGCGGAGAGCCCGCCTACCTGTCGCTCGACCAGGTGCTTGAGATCGCGCGCGCCGGTGCTGCCGCTGGCTGCAAGGAGGCCCTGTTTACGCTGGGCGACAAACCCGAGTTGCGCTACCGGGCCGCACGTGAGGGGCTGGCCGAGCTTGGGCACGAGACCACGCTCTCCTATCTGGGGGCGGCGGCCAAGCGCGTTCTGGAGACGACGGGCCTGTTGCCGCATATCAATGCCGGCATCATGGCCGAGGCGGACATCGAGCATTTACGTGGCGTTTCGGTTTCCCAGGGTTTGATGCTCGAAACGTCGGCTGATCGTCTGTCCGAGCGGGGTGGCCCGCATCGCGGATCGCCAGACAAGCAGCCCGCCGTGCGCCTCGCCATGATTGAGGCCGCGGGGCGCGCGCGTGTGCCGTTTACGACCGGGCTGTTGATCGGCATCGGCGAGACCCGGGCCGAGCGCATCGAAGCGCTCCTGGCCATTCGCGACGCGCACGACAGGCATGGCCACATTCAGGAAGTCATCATTCAAAACTTCCGCGCCAAGCCTGGTACGCGCATGGCAGGTGCGCCGGAGCCCTCGCTCGACGAGCACCTGTGGACGATTGCGGCAGCCCGCCTGATCCTTGGCGAGGCGATGAACATTCAGGCGCCGCCAAACCTGCAGCCCGGCGCCCTGGGGCAGTTGATCAAAGCCGGCATCAATGACTGGGGCGGCGTGTCGCCGGTAACTCCCGACCACGTCAATCCCGAAGCGCCATGGCCGCATCTCGACCATCTGCGGGAGGCTACCGATGCCGCGGGCCGAACCCTCAACGAGCGCCTCGCCATCTATCCCGAGTATGCCAGCCGGCCCGAGCGTTGGTTGGCGCCCGCTTTGATAACACCTGTGCTGCGGGCGATCGACGCCAGCGCGCTGGCGCGCGAGGACCGATGGGCGCCGGGCGATCCGAGCGTCGGGCCGCCCGCCCGTGATGCGCAGCGATTGGCGAGCCGCCTGCCAGCGCGCTCGGCCGGGATCACGCACACGCTTGACCGCATCATGCACGGCCACGCGCCGGGCGAGGTCGATGTCGTGCGGCTGTTCGAGGCGCGCGGTGATGATTTTTCCGCCGTCTGCGCAGCCGCCGACGATCTGCGGCGACGGCGGGTGGGCAACGGCGTCACCTACGCCGTCAACCGCAACATCAATTACACCAACATCTGCACCTATGGATGCAAGTTCTGCGCCTTTTCCAAGGGCCGCCTCTCGACCGACCATCGCGACAAACCCTACGATCTCGACCTTGAGGAAATCGCCGAGCGGACCCGGGTGGCGTGGTCGCGCGGCGCCACCGAGGTCTGCCTGCAAGGCGGGATCGCGCCGAAGTACACTGGCCATACCTATCTGGCGATCGTCGAAGCGGTGAAGATCGGCGCGCCCGACATTCACGTGCATGCGTTCTCGCCGCTCGAGGTGTGGCACGGGGCGACGACGCTTGGGCTACCGCTGCAAGGTTATCTGGCGCGCCTGAAGGAGGCGGGGCTGTCCAGCCTGCCGGGCACGGCCGCCGAAATCCTGGATGACGAAGTCCGCCAGGTGCTGTGTCCCGACAAGATCACGACCGATCAATGGCTCGAGGTGATGGAAGCGGCGCACGCGGTCGGGTTGCGCAGCACAGCGACCATCATGTTCGGCCACGTCGATAAGCCAGTGCATTGGGCACGACATCTGCTGCGTGTGCGAGCGCTGCAAGACAGCACGGGCGGGTTCACGGAGCTCGTTCCGCTCCCCTTCGTGCATATGGAATCGCCAATCTATCTGCGGGGACGCGCGCGGCGTGGGCCGACCTTCCGCGAAGCCATGCTCATGCATGCGGTCGCCCGCCTGACGCTCGATCCGCTGATCACCAACATCCAGGCATCCTGGGTGAAGCTTGGACCGGAGGGGACAGCGCTTTGTCTGGCGGCGGGGGCCAACGATGTCGGAGGCACGCTGATGAACGAATCGATTACCCGAGCCGCCGGCGCTGCGTTCGGTCAGGAGATGACGGTCCTCGCGCTCGAGGATTTGATCCGCGGCGTAGGACGCAATCCGCGCCATCGCACCACCTTCTACGAGGATGCGCCTGGGGAGAGAAGACATGCTGCGGTGAGTGACGCGGCTCTCCGCTTCCCATCCGCCGCTACCGCCGTGGCGGCCGAGTAATCGAGGCCGGTTATCGCCTCCAGGACAAATCAGCGGCTCAACAGATCGGCCGCTCTGGGGAAGGCCAAGCTGGTGCCGTCGAAGTGGTTGAGAAGCCACAGCCCGCCGACGGCGATCGCTCC
>JBKJYG010000564.1:0-3595 GCA_046715905.1 Hyphomicrobiaceae bacterium
GACGAGAACGACGACAAAACAAGCCCCATCGGCGTGAAGGGCTTGGGAGAAATTGGTATTGTCGGAACGGCTGCAGCCATCGGCAATGCCATTTATCATGCGACGGGCGCCCGTGTTCGCTCGTTGCCGATCACAATCGACAAGATTTTGGCCGCGCAGAAGAACAATGGAACGTAACGGCAAGGGTGTGTCGTCGCTTGGCGCGCGCTGCCTGTGTGATCTATAGCTGGCGCCTTGCATCCAATCGAAGGGCGCGGCATGCCAATCACCATTGCAATGTATGACAAGTCGCTGCACCACATCGGTTCACGGCTCGAAGCGCTCGGTCTAGACATTAACGTAGTTACCTTCGACAAAGCGGGCCGGTTTACGAGCAATGGCGCCGTCGTCGCAGCGCAAGATCTCGACATCGACTTCATGTGGCTCAGTTCACACATAACGGCCGACGGCTTCCAGGAGGCGGCCTTCGATCTCGTGCTTGGGTGTCACTCCGTCAAAGTGCTGCAGACCTTCAATGCAGGCCTCGACGATCCCTTCTACAGGACCCTTACGCAGAGGGGGACGCGGATCTGCAACAGCAGTGCACAGGGTGTGGCGATCGCGGAATTCGTAATGGCTCAAGTGCTGGCGCTGGTTCATCCCATCGAACGCCAGCGAGCCTTGCAAGCTCAGAAAAAATGGGAGATCACGCCCTACCGCGAAATTTCTCAGACGCATTGGCTGATCGTGGGATTTGGCGCGATCGGTCGGGAGATCGCGACCCGCGTCAAGGCTTTCGGCGCCACGACGGCGGTCGTTCGGCGCACGCCCGAGACTTC
This sequence comes from Hyphomicrobiaceae bacterium, assembly GCA_046715905.1. Classification (GTDB taxonomy): domain Bacteria; phylum Pseudomonadota; class Alphaproteobacteria; order Rhizobiales; family Hyphomicrobiaceae. The sequence goes on from JBKJYG010000564.1 coordinate 819, forward strand.
GGCTCTAGCCGATCACGTGGGGACCCTGGCCGATTTGAAACATCTGTTACCCGCCGCCGATATCGTCGTGCTGGCCTGCTCCCTCAACGAGGAGACGCGCGGGTTGGTCGATGCCGAGTTTTTCGCTGCTCTCAAGCCAGGTGCAATCCTGGTCAACATCGCACGCGGTGCGCTGATCGAGGATCGGGCTCTGATCGCAGCACTCGAGGAAGGCCTGGTCGCGAATGCAATCCTCGACGTGTTTGCAACGGAGCCGCTCCCCGAAGCCAGCCCGTTCTGGTCGCATCCCAAAGTCCGCCTCACATCGCACACGTCGTTTGCCGGCAGCGGCGTACGTGCGCGGTGGGATCAACTGTTCCTCGATACGATCGTTTGCTTTGCAAACGGTAGAGCCCTACCCAACGAGGTCAACCCTCGCGATCTGCGTTAGCATGGTCGGGCTGGCGCCGATAGCGCACGGTCAGGTGTTCTTCGCCGGCGGCGGCTGCTCCGATTGTTCGAGCGTCTTGATGACGACCTTTCCATCCGGTCCGTTCACACGCATCTTGACCGTCTTGCCTTTGAAATCAGATATCGCGAGCTGTTTTAAGAACGCAGGTAATGCCCGGCGATCGCCGGCGATGGCGACGAGCCATAGATGCTCGCCCGTCGACCACTCTTGCGGGCGCAGCTGCAATGGCTTGTCGAGTGACTCCGAAAGACGCTTGTCGATCTCCGCTGATACGCTGGCCCACAATGCGACCGCCACCGGCACCAGCATGCTGCCCTGGGACGCCTTATCGGGAGCCGGTTGACCCGGGAGCTGGTCCGCCTTGCTGTGGGCCAGCCGCCATTGCCCTGACATCACCGGTGGCAGAACGAGCCATTCCAGATCAGCAAGCTTCAAATTTTTGAAGCCGGTATCGCGCATCAGCACAGCGACGATATTGGCGAAACTCTGCGCCAGGCGCGCGCTTCGCTGCTCCTCAGGCCGCATCGCCGGCTGCACCTTTGCGTTGTCCGCGGGAGTTCCGCCATTGCTGATCGCCCGAACATTCGAAGAAGATGGTGCTACTGGATCGCTCAATGCGTCCTCCTTTGAATTCGGAAATCAATCTAAACCGTGAGGCACCATAAACCGCGAGGCACCATAAACCGTGAGGCACGGTGCACCGTGAAATCCGAGGATCGTTAAGATAACCTAGAGCAAGCCCCGGGCCACTCCGGTCAACATGGCCCATATCCACCCCAATCTACCTCAAACCCCACCCGAGGCAATTCAACCCGCTCATTGATGCTCAATGAGCGGGGATCTTCAGTCGACGTCGGATCAGAAAAGATCGAAACTCGCGGTCGTCACGGTCGCGTTGGCCGAGAATGTGCCGATATGCGTCAGTTCTGCAGCATCGATCTCGGCCGCGCCGGCGGCGGCCTGCATCCACTGGTAAACGGCAAAACTGTTGCCGTTGGTATCATTAAAGACGAGCAACGTGGCTTCGCCGGTCGCCGCCGTGAGGGCAAACTCAGCATTGAATTCGGCAGCGACCACAGCGGCGTTGCTTAGATCGGCCGTAGCTACGCCTTCACCATTGAGGCCGCTCAGATAGAGACCTTCGTTCGTGCCGTTGAGATTGACCGCGGTATTGCCCCCGTTGATCGCATTACCCGTGACGAAAACAAAATTGTCGTCGTTGGTCCCGTCGTCGAACAGCGTATTGAGCGCACCACCGAACTCGACCCGGTCCACCGTCCCGGTGGCATCGAAGTTAATGATGCTGTCGCCGAACTCGGTTGCCGCACTGAACCGCACCACGTCGACGATATTGTCGTCGGCAAGTCCCATGTTGATTGTGTCGGCTCCATTGCCTCCGACAAGGAGGTCGCCGCCGGCGCCGCCGTTGAGGGTGTCGGCACCGCCGCCACCCACGAGAATGTTCGCACCGCTATTCCCCGTAATGGTATCTGCTCCAGATCCACCCACGAAGTTCTCGATCTCAAACAGAACGTCGGACAAATCGGCGGTCGAGCCCGAGCCGCCGACTATGACAGGGCTCGATCCCAAGTCGACGCTCAGCGCGGCCGTGTACGCGGAATAGTTGGCGGTATCGTTCCCCGCGACGCCGTTGAACATATCGCGGACGCCATCCACGGTGGCAACGAGGATATCATCGCCGCCGCCGCCATTGAGGACGTTGGCAATTCCCGCAGCGCTCGTGCCGCTTGCCGTCAGCGTATCGTTGAACGCGCTGCCGGTTAGATTTTCGAGGTTGCTGAGAGTATCGGTTCCTGCGCCGCCGGTGACCTGTGCGGCTGTGATCGCAAGGGAAACCGTGACCCCGGAACTTGCGACGGAGTAGCTGACGGTATCCGTGCCCGCTCCGCCATTGAGAATGTTGGATCCAGCGTTCCCGGTGATCACGTTAGCGACGCTGTTTCCGGTTGCATTGATATTGGCCGATCCCAACAAAGTGAGCCACTCCACATCATTGTCACTGATCGTATAGGAAGCGAACGATTGGACAGCGTCGGCTCCCCCGCTCGCGGCTTCACTGACGACATCTCCCGCCTCGTGAACGATGAAGATGTCGTTGCCGCCTCCTCCGGTGAGTGAGTCGATGCCGAGGCCCCCATCCAGCACGTTGGCGTTGCCATCTCCCGTCAGCGTATCAGCCAGCGCGCTGCCAATGAGATTTTCGATGCCAGTCAGCGTGTCGAGCCCAGCACCGACAGTATTCTGCTGCCCCGCGATGGCCAGAGACACGGTGACACCGGTGCCTGCGCCGGCGTAAGAAGCCGTG
>JBKJYG010000565.1:0-10083 GCA_046715905.1 Hyphomicrobiaceae bacterium
CGATCTGGCTGCGGCTGCTGCATGGTGCTTCTGATCAGAGCGCTGCTGCCGGCAATGGACGGGCGCTCAGACAGGAGTGAAACGATGCACGGCAGCGGTGGATTGCTGAGCGGATGGCTAAAGACCGCTCTCCTCGCGGGCTCTTTCGTTCTATTGGCATCGGGCATCGTCCAGGCGCAAGAGCCGAAAACGTTTACATCCAAGTCCAGCTTTGACGACGTGAAGTTCGAGCTGAACAACGCCATCGTCGCGCGCGGCTTGGCGGTCGAGAGTACGTCCCGCTTGGGCGATATGCTGGCGCGGACGGCAGCCGACGTTGGCTCGGCCAAGCAGATTTACAAATCCGCTGAGTTGCTGAGTTTCTGCTCCGCTCGATATTCGCGCCGCATGATGGAAGCGGATCCGGTCAATATCGGCTTTTGCCCGTTCGTCATTTTCATTTATGAAACCGTCGATGTTCCCGGACAGGTGGTCGTGGGATATCGGGCTCCCGCACAGCGCGGCAACGATGCCTCCAAGGCCGCCCTGATGGAGATCGATCAGTTGCTGGAGGGGATCATCACAGAGGCGGTGAAACCGTGAACCGGTGACCCTGGTCATCCCAGAATGGGTTGTGGCGGAAGAGCCACGGAGGCTGGTTGTCGATGTCTGCCCGCTTCGCCGAATATTGACAGATTGCGCGCCTGCCTCTCTAGATCTGGCATCGAGACGGTTTCCGTCGGTTCTAAACGGCGGATGAAAAGGGAATACGGTGCGGTGAACGACGCTGTTTGCTGTCGTTTGCTCAATCCGTGGCTGCCCCCGCAACTGTAAGCGGCGAGTTTCGGCCAACATGCCACTGTTGACGCAAGTGCGTTGCGGGAAGGCTGGTCAGAAGCGTTCGAGCCGTGAGCCAGGAGACCTGCCGTCCCGGGTCGTCCATCAACCATGCGGGGCGCGCGGTTGAGCGCTGATACGTAGCGACGACTGTGGTCGAAATGGGTGCAGTCGCGTCACGGGCCGGTAGTTGGTACTTATATCTCCACGCCGGTGCCCGCGCGCCCCGGCCAGCGTAGCCAGCTTCACTCGTCGTCGTGGTTGCCCCGCAAAGGCTTGGGGTCGCTATGATGATTGACAAACGCTCACGATCGTTGTGCCTGCTGCTCGCGCTGAGCGGAAGTTTTGTTATCGCGCACGCCAATCCTGTCCGCGCGCAGTCGGCTGAACCTGCGCCAACGCAATTGCCCGGCATCGTCGTGCAAGGGGCCACTCTGGCCCCAGTGCCTGCCCGGCGCCCTCAACCTGAAACAACCGCGCCGGCCCAACCGGCACGTTCATCCGCTCCCTCGATGGCTCCACCCGGGACTGCCGGCTCCGACGGCACGGCGCAGGGCGGGGCCGAGGGTTCAGGGGCATTCGGCAACGGTGGGGACGGCTACAGCGCCGATACGGTTGGCTCCGCTCTAACGGTTGTCACCGGCGACGAGCTCCGCAATCAGCAGATCCGGCACGCTGGTGATGCACTTCGCAGCCTGCCCGGCGTCTCGGTCAATCGGACCGGGGGCTTTGGCGGGTTGACGCAAGTGCGCATCCGAGGCGCGGAAGCAAACCACACGCTGGTTCTGGTCGATGGAATTGTCGCAAACGACACCACGACGGGATCTTTCGATTTTTCGGATCTGTCCGCCGACAACATCGAGCGGATCGAAATTATTCGCGGGCCCCAGAGCGGCCTCTATGGGTCGAACGCCCTGGGCGGGGTCGTCAATATTATCACCAAAGGAGGAAAAGGACCTCTCGAAGTGACCGCGCGTGCGGAGGCAGGCGCGTTCCGAACCTTCGATTACGCGCTGCGAGCGTCGGGCGGAAATGACAAAGCGTGGGCATCAATGAGCTATAACGAGCGCCATTCGACGGGCTTCAACGTCGCGCCGTTCGGCATTGAGAATGACGGCTTGCTGATGAAGAGCTTCAGTCTGAAAGGCGGCGCAATGATCGCACACGGCTTGTCGCTGGATTACGTTCTGCGCTACAGCGACAAACGCGGCGACCGTGACACGGAGGGCGGGCCGGTAGGATCGCTGGCGGTCCAGGTCGATGAAAACATCACATTCGGCAATACGGTGTTCCTGGGTGGCGTCAACTTGAGATGGGACACGCTGGACGGTCGCGTGACCCACATTATTCGCGCCTCGCGCAACGAAACTCATACGACCGATGCGCAGCCGAGTTTCCGTTCCGATAATCTCAGTGAGACGTTGCGGTATGGGTACCTAGGAACGGTGCGGTTTGACACGCCGGCGATCGCCCGAGCAAGCCACGCTCTGACCGTCCTGGTCGATAAGGAGGCCGAGAGCTTCACGGCTAATTCCGATTTCGCGGACCATGTCACGCGGGACCGCGGCCGGGTGGCGGCAGCGCTCGAGTACAAGGGAGACCTTGCGCAACGGCTGTTCTTCACCGCCAACGTGCGCCACGACGATAACGACATTTTCGAAGATTTCACCACATGGCGCACGGCGGTTTCGCTCAAGCTGCCGGAAATCGGACTGCGTCCGCACGCGAGTGTGGGCACGGCGGTCAAGCTGCCGACCATGTTCGAGACATTTGGCTTTATCCCGAATTTCTTCACGCCCAATCCCAATCTCAAGCCGGAACAAAGCCAAGGCTGGGATGCCGGCCTCGAGTTCGGCTTCTGGCAAAACAGAGCCATTCTGGATGTCACGTATTTCAGCCAGGATTTGACCGATAAGATCGACGGTCTGGCGGCCGGACCGGGCGGCTCTTTCACGGCCGTCAACACTCCTGGAATTAGCCTTCGTGAGGGCGTCGAACTCGAGGCGAAGCTGCGGCCCGCACCCTGGTTGCGGCTCTCGGGCGCGTATACGTATCTCATGGCCGTCGAACCAACAGGCCTCACCGAGGTGCGCCGCCCGCGTGACTCGGCGCGCGCCGACCTCACCTACCTGTTCCACGGTGGGCGCGGGAGCGCGACCGTTTCCGGCATCTATAATGGTGCGGCCACCGATGTTGCGTTTCGGATCGACGGTGCCTTTCCTGGATTTCTCATCACTTCGCCTGAACGCGTCAAACTCGATGATTATTGGCTCATCAATTTGGCGGCGAGCTATAAGGTACAACCCGGCGTCGAGGTGTTCGGCCGCGTCGAAAATCTGCTCAACGAAAAGTATTTCGAGATTTATGGCTTTGCGACCCCGGGCATTGCGGCCTACGCCGGGGTCAAGCTGACATTCGGCGGCGAGGGTGCGCCCTCGTTGTGGACGGGCCAGCAAGCCAAGGGCGGCTATGCGAGTGATCCAAGGTAACGTCGGCGGCGATCAAGCAGGACACGATCAGCATGGATCGACGGGCGCTGTTGCGAAACTTAACGGGCCTTGGATCTGCTCTGGCATGCGTCGGTGCTCTCCTCATGGGGGGAATGGACGAGGTGCATGCAGCGGCGCCCTCGCGGATCGTGTCCCTCAACCTGTGCGCGGACCAGATCCTTCTCGATCTGGTCCCCCGGAACCGCATCGCGGCGTTGAGCCACTTGGCTGCTGATCCGAGCGTGTCGGCTGCGGCGGAGGATGCGCGCGGTCTTCCGTCGACTCACGGCGATGCGGAAAGCGTGCTGGCCCTGGACCCGGACCTGGTCATTGCGGGCGCGCTCTCTACGTCCGCTACCGTCGCCTTGTTGCGACGTCTGGGCCGAACGATCTTGACGATCGAATTGGCTTCGAACTTGGAGGGCGTGCGCACCAGCGTCCGCCAGATCGCGGCGGCCGTGGACAGCCGCGACCGCGGCGAAACACTGATCGCGAATTTCGATGCTGCGCTGGTCTCGGCATCGGAAGCCGTGCCCGAGCCCCGCCCAAACGCGCTCGTCTACCAGGTGAACGGTCTGGTCTCCAGCAGCAGCAGCCTAGTCGACAGTTTGATGAAGGCTGCGGGTTTCCGCAATCACGCCTCCAGTCTGAAGCTTGGGCGAGCAGGGGCCGTTGACATCGAGACGTTGGTCGGGCAACCGCCCGATCTGCTGGTGCTGCCCGGACCCGTCGCGGAACATCGGACCGTTGTTGCCGACAACTTGCGCCACCCCGCCCTGATGGCATCCCGCAGACAGCAGGCCTCGGTTATCGTGCCTTGGCGCGAGTGGCTGTGCGGCACGCCGCGAAGCTTGGCCGCCATCAAACGCCTGGCCGAGGCGCGACGGCAGATCGCAGCCGGTCGGTCACCGTGACCGGCCTCCGAAAAAGATGGCCGGGCATTGCGTCTCTACAAGGCCTGGGCATCGTGACCTTGGTGCTGTTCATCGGCTCGCTCCTGATTGGGCCGGACGGATTCGGACTGCCGCCGCGAGAAGTCCAACTGATCCTGCTGGAAATTCGCTTGCCTCGAACCCTGTTGGCTGTCCTCGTCGGGGGGGCGCTGGGCTTGTCGGGGGCAGCCCTGCAAGGCTTTCTGCGCAATCCGTTGGCGGAGCCCGGCGTGATCGGCGTTTCGAGCGGAGCGGGCTTAGGCTCAGTGCTGGCCATTCATACCGGCGCATCCGCGGTATTTGCTCCGGCCTTGCCTCTTGCCGGTCTCGCGGGCGCAGCAATCGCGGTCGCGCTGGTACTGGCGATTGCTGGACCCACAGGGGGAACGCTCGTCGTCATCCTGGCCGGTGTGGCCGTGTCGGGGCTCGCCACCGCGCTCATTTCGCTGACGCTCAGCCTTGCTCAAAACCCGTTCGCGAGTGTCGAGATGGTCTTCTGGCTCCTAGGCTCTCTGGCCGACCGGAGCCTCATTCACGTCTGGCTGGCGGCTCCCTTCATTGCCATTGGCGCAGCCATTCTGCTGGCTCTCGGGCGCGGGCTCGATGCGCTGACACTGGGCGAGGACGCGGCAGCCAATCTTGGATACGAGCCCTCGCGGTTGCGATTGTACGTGATCGCGGGATCGGCGCTTGCGGTCGGTGCGGCAACCGCCGTGGCGGGCAGTATCGGCTTTGTTGGCCTGGTGGTACCGCATCTGCTGCGCCGGAGCATGGGCGCGCTGCCGTCCCGGCTGCTACCGGCGAGCGGGCTTGGAGGCGCGGCGCTGGTGCTGGCGGCCGATAGTGCGGTGCGCTTGTTGACGCCGGGCGGAGAATTGCGCCTTGGGGTATTGACGGCGCTGATTGGAACCCCGTTTTTCATATGGTTGGTCGTTGACGCTCGCCGGGAGGCGCTGCCCTGATGCTGAGCGCTCGGGAGATCCAGGTCGACCTGCGGGGGCGACCCGTTCTCAACCAGGTTTCGGCTCGGATCACGGGCGGTCTGATCACCGGGCTTGCGGGTGCGAACGGAGCGGGAAAATCAACGCTGCTTCGGGCATTGGCCGGTCTTCTCCCGCTGCGCGCCGGAGCTATTGAGCTGGATGGCCGTGCGTTGCCGTCGTTCCCCCGTCGGGAGCTGGCGCAGCGCATTGCCTATCTGCCGCAGGATCGGACGGTGCATTGGCCGCTTCTGTCCCGCGCCGTCGTGGCGCTGGGCCGCCTTCCGCACCGAGGTGCGCGTGAACGCGAGACACCTGCCGACAGGCGCGCGATCGATACGGCGATGGCTGTTATGGATGTGGCCGACTTGGCCGATCGGCCGGTAACGGAGCTGTCCGGCGGGGAGCGAGCGCGGGTGCTGGTGGCCCGCACACTTGCGCAAGAGTGCCGCATCATTTTGGCGGATGAGCCGGCGGCGGGTCTGGATCCCGGCCACGCGCTGCAACTCTTTCGCAGTTTCGAACGTCTGGCAGCCCAGGGGTATGCCGTCGTGATCGCGCTGCATGACCTTTCGAGTGCGCTCCGATTTTGCCACCACGCCATCCTGCTTGGTCAGGGCAAGGTCGTGGCATCGGGGCCGGCAGCCGAGGTGCTAAAGCCCGAGATTCTGAGCTCAGCCTTCGGCGTTCGCTTCGCGTTGGGCGTAATGGAGGGTATCCCGCACGTGCTGGCTCTGGAACCGGAGAACGGGGGGCCATCAATTCAGGGCTGAGCTGAGGTTGAGACGCGAACGTATGGGTCGCGATATCGGCCGCTTCCCCAAACCTCGGCTTGCGCCGTGACGCCCCGCGCTTTAACGAGGCAGCAGCCGGCAATAGGAAGCACCCGATGGCAGAGACCGAGATCCGTCAGTTCAACATCAACTTCGGGCCGCAGCATCCGGCGGCCCACGGCGTTCTGCGCCTCGTGCTCGAGCTGGACGGCGAGGTTGTGGAACGGGTCGATCCCCACATCGGCTTGCTGCACCGGGGCACGGAGAAGCTGATCGAGCACAAGACGTACCTGCAGGCGATCGGCTATTTCGACCGCCTCGATTACGTGGCACCGATGAACCAGGAGCATGCCTTCTGCATGGCGGTTGAGCGCCTGCTTGGGCTCGAGATCCCCATCCGCGCGCAATTGATCCGCGTCTTGTATTCGGAGATCGGCCGCATTTTGTCCCATCTCCTCAACGTGACCACGCAAGCGATGGATGTCGGCGCCCTGACCCCACCACTCTGGGGGTTTGAAGAGCGCGAGCGGCTGATGGTGTTCTATGAGCGCGCGTCGGGCGCTCGGATGCACGCCAAATATTTTCGCGTCGGCGGCGTGCATCAGGATCTGCCGCCGAAGCTGATCGAGGATATCCTGGCCTGGATCGATCCGTTTCTGAAAACCTGCGACGACATCGAGGGTCTTCTGACCGAAAACCGGATCTTCAAGCAGCGCAACGTCGATATAGGCGTGGTGTCGCTCGAGGACTGTTTCCGCCTCGGTTTCTCCGGCGTGATGGTGCGCGGTTCGGGCGCGGCATGGGATCTTCGCAAGTCCCAACCCTACGAGTGCTACGCCGATTTGGACTTCGATATTCCCGTCGGCAAGAACGGCGACTGCTATGATCGCTATTGCCTCCGAATGTATGAGATGCGGCAGTCGGCTCGGATTATGCGGCAATGTTGCGAGCGGCTAATGCGATCCGAGGGCCAAGGGCCCGTGATGACCCCCAATGCGAAGGTCGTGCCGCCCAAGCGAGGCGAAATGAAGCGCTCCATGGAAGCGCTCATCCACCATTTCAAGCTCTACACTGAAGGCTTCCACGTGCCGGAGGGCGAGGTCTATGCGTGCGTCGAGGCCCCGAAAGGCGAGTTCGGCGTCTATCTCGTCGCCGATGGTTCAAACAAGCCCTATCGTTGCAAGATCCGCGCTCCCGGTTTCCCGCATCTGCAGGCTATGGATTTCATGAACCGCGGGCACATGCTGGCCGACGTCTCAGCCATCCTGGGGTCGCTCGATATCGTGTTCGGCGAAATCGATCGCTAACGAGCGGCGTGCCGGCCCGGTCCGCCAGCGTCAGCCGGAGTTGGATGCGTCGCCGACGATCTTGAGGGCGAAGGCATAATCGACAGCAACTTCTTTCAATGCCTCGAAGCGGCCGGAGGCGCCGCCGTGTCCCGCCTCCATGTTGGTTTTCAGGAGCACCAATCCGTCGCCGGTATTCTTTTCGCGAAGCTTTGCGATCCACTTGGCGGGCTCCCAATAGGTCACTCGCGGGTCGGTCAGGCCGCCATAAGCGAAGATGTGGGGATAGGCTTTCGCGTCAACGTTGTCGTAGGGACTATAGGCACGGATCTGGTCAAACTGCTCTTTCGAGGTGATGGGATTGCCCCACTCGGGCCACTCGGGCGGCGTCAGCGGTAGCGAGGGATCCAGCATCGTGTTCAACACATCGACGAACGGCACATCGGCAATGATCCCGAGGAACAGGTCCGGCGCCAGGTTGGTCACGACGCCCATCAGCATGCCTCCCGCCGATCCGCCGTTCGCAACGATGCGGCCCCGGCTGGTAAAGCCCTGACGGGCCAGATGCTCTCCAGCCGCGATGAAATCCGTGAACGTATTCATCTTGGCGGCGCCCTTGCCGTCCTCATACCAGTGGTGGCCCTTATCCTTGCCGCCTCGTACGTGGGCAATCGCGTAGACGAAGCCGCGATCGACGAGCGAGAGCCGTGTCGCCGAAAAGCTGGCAGGGATCGAGATGCCATAGGCACCATAACCGTAGAGCAGGAGCGGTGCGGAGCCATCGAGGGGCGTGTTGGTTCGGTACAGAATGGAGATTGGCACGCGCTGGCCATCCCCGGCTGCCGCAAAAATGCGCCGGGTTATGTACTCCGCCGGATTGTGGCCGCTGGGGATCTCTTGCGATTTTCGCAAGCTGCGGGCGCGTGACTCGAGGTCGTAATCGTAGACTTGCGCCGGTGTCGTCATCGACGAGTAGGTGAAGCGAATCGTCGTCGTATCGAATTCATAGCCCGAAGCCAGGCTCAGGCTGTAGGCCTCCTCATCGAAGGTGATCGTGTGCTCGGCCCCATCGTGCAGTCGATGCACGACGATCCGCGGAAGACCATCCTCACGTTCAAGTCGGACAAGATGCTCCTTGTAGAGCACGGTCTCAATGATATACCGCCCCGGCTTGTGGGGCAGGAACTCGCTCCACGTGCTCATGTCCCCATCGGAAAGCGATGCGGTGCAGATCCGAAAATCCGCAGCCCCGTTGGAATTGGTGGTGATAAAGAGCCGGTCGCCGTGATGCTCGACCTGGTATTCGTGCCCGGGCTGGCGAGGCGCGACGAGGCGCAATTCGTCGGCCGGCCTTTCGGCGTCGATCAGATAAATCTCGGTCGTTTGATGGTCATGGGCGATGATCTGCAGGAACCGATTTGACTGCGTCTGCCCGACACCGACGTAAAAGCCGCGGTCCCGTTCTGCATAGACCAGCTCATCTTGATCTTGAGACGTTCCAAGCCGGTGGCGGTAGACGTCGAGCGGACGATGATTGTCGTCAAGCCGCACGTACAACAGCGACCGGCTGTCGGCGGCCCATACCACGCCGCCCCGCGTGTCCGGAATGGTGTCTGCCAGATCCTCCCCCGTCCCCATGTCCCGGACGCGCACGGTAAAGAATTCCGACCCCTTCTCGTCGACGGCGTAAGCCAGATACCGGTGATCGAGGCTGTGCGCCGTATCGCCGAGTTGCCAATAGGGTTTTCCAGCGGCCTCTTCGTTACCGTCGAGGATGATGCTGACATCTCCCGTCCGCCTCAACTGGCGCATGACCCGAGGGTACTGTCCGCCGGTCACATAGCTTGCGAAGTACTCGAAATCGCCATCTGGAGATGGGACCGAACTGTCATCTTCCTTAATGCGGGCCTTCATTTCCGCAAAGAGCGTCGCCTGCAGCTCGCGCGTGTCGGCAAGCTGAGCGTCCGTGTAGGCATTCTCAGCCTCGAGGTGAGAACGGATTTCCGCGTCGAGGAGCGAGGGGTCGCGCATGACCTCTTGCCAGTTCTGTGCGCGCAACCAGCCGTAGTCGTCCTGCAACTTAGTCCCATGATGGGTGGTTGCGACGGGCCGACGCGGAGGAGCCGGCGGCACAATGGCCAGGGCTGTCTTGGGTGCATGCATGACTTCGGTTCCCGCGCTCTCGAAGCGGTACGACTGCCGCAAGAACCGTGTGCCTGGAGGGCATGCTTCAAGGGCGACGTCCAAACTCGGAGAAGGATTTGGAGGGTTTAGTCTCTGAAACGTCAGTGACGTTGTTGAGCTATGAGAGTTTAGCAAGGTGTGACGATACCCGGCAATATCTTCGCTTGTAATCGAGATGAATGCGGCTTGCCACTTGAGACGATCGGCGTTCTGCGTACCGGCGATGTTTCCTAATCTATCAGATTGTGTACTTTGAGTTCTTGCCGATGACGGCTAACTGTACTATTGATCCCTTAAGTATCACTATTGCAATGCATCGCTTTGCCGCTGCGATATTTATCCACGTGTGGAAGACCTTATGTTCCTCTTCAGCAGCAGGGATCATCAAAGGCGGTAGGACCTGAGCGAATGACCGAAGATAGTAAGGATGCCCTCGTAGGCCTCACGGCGGAGATTGTCTCGGCCTACGTCAGCAACAATACCGTTGTGGCGGCCGAATTGCCAAACCTGATCGGCGAAATCCACCAGGCCCTGTCGCGGGCCGCCGCGGGTGCGGAGGTTCCTGGTGCAGAGGATTTGAAGCCAGCGATCCCGTGGAAAAAATCTGTCACGCCCGACTACAT
>JBKJYG010000566.1:0-6182 GCA_046715905.1 Hyphomicrobiaceae bacterium
CTGCAGGGTCGCGCCGCCGATGCGCGCGCGACTTTGGCCCGGGCCCGCGACCTTAGCCCTCACCTCGATCAACGCGAGCAGCAACACCTGCGCATCTTTTCCGACCTGATTGAGGGGCGCGGTGCCGCGGCCCTCGATGCGACGCGCCGGCATGTCGGGATCTGGCCACGCGATGCGATGGTCCTGGCGCCCTCGACGAGCGTGTTTGGCCTCATCGGCTTCAGTGGCAAAGCTGGCCGGGAGGAAGATCAGCTCTCACTGCTGGCCCCTCTGGCCAGCCATTACGGTGAGGATTGGTGGTTTCTCACCGTGCTCGCGTTCGCGCAAATCGAACTGCAGCAGTTCACGGAGGGCAGGCAGAATATCGATCGAGCCTTGGCCGCGCACCCGCGCAATGCCCACGCCGCCCACATCCGCGGGCATCTCTACTATGAGGAGGGGGAGCGGCAAGCTGGGCTAGGCTTTCTCGAGAACTGGGCCCGTGACTATCCTCGGAGCGGCCAGATCCATTGTCATATCAATTGGCACATCGCGCTCTGGCTGATGGAAACCGGCCAGTTGGATCGCGCCTGGGCCGTCTATCGGGACAGCTTGCATCCGGGCGCCGCCTGGGGACCGCAGATCAACGTGCTGACGGATTGCACTTCCTTTCTCTTCCGCGCCGAGCTTTCTGGACAGCCTGTGCCGCGCGACCTGTGGCAGGAGCTCAGCGAGTTTGCCGAAACGTGGTTTCCCAGTCCCGGGCAGGCCTTTGCCGACACCCATGCGGCCGTCGCCCATGCCATGGCCGGCCGCGACCGGGCGCTGCAGACGATCTGTGCGAGCACTGCGGGTTCTGCGGCCGACATGGTCGCGCCCATCGGGCTGGCGTACCGCGCTTGGGCTGGTCGAGACTGGGCCACAGTGATTGAGCTCATGATGCCGTTGATCGACTCCCACGAGCGCATCGGCGGCAGCAGGGCGCAGCGTGACCTGATCGAATATACCCTACTGGGCGCCTTGGTGCGTGCAGGACGCGGGCGCGAGGCGCACGGGCTGCTCGAGCGCCGGCGGCCTCGAATAGGAGCGGGCGGCGTTCCAATTGCCGGGCTTTAACCCGCGTTGACAACATTCAGGAGACGGCAGATGTGGAAGTCGATCGGCGCTTTTGTTGCGCTTCTGGCGTTGGCGCCCGTGGAGGCCGGGGCACAGACGAAAGTCACCAAGATGGTGGTGGCGTTCCCACCTGGCGGCCCGGTCGATTTCGTTGCCCGCGTTCTCACCGAGCCGATGTCACGGGAGCTCGGGCACTCGGTCATCGTGGAGAACAAGCCGGGCGGTAACGCCATGATCGGGGCAGAGATGGTGGCGCGCAGCCCTCCCGACGGCTCGGTCGTGTTCCTGACCAGCATCGGCGCGGTGGTGCTGAACCCCCTCCTTTACGACCAGCTCCCCTACGACGCCGCAAAGGATTTCGCACCGGTCTCGCTGGTGGTGTCGAGCCCAACGATTCTGGTGGTTCACCCTTCCAATCCGGCCACGGATGCGTCGCACTTCGTGACGGCCGGCAAAGCGGCCGCCCAGCCCATCCCCACCGCATCGGCTGGTGCTGGCGGCACGACGCATCTCGCGTTGGAGCTGTTTGCCGATGTGACCGGCATCAAGCTGCTGCACGTGCCCTACAAGGGTGCCGCTCCCGCAATCACCGACCTGTTATCGAACCAAGTCTCCGCATTTTTTGGCGATTTGCCGGGCGTGATTTCGCACATCCAGGGCGGGAAGCTCAAGGCCCTTGGCGTCTTGGGCTCCAAGCAGCACGCCGTTCTGCCCGGCATCAAAACCATGGCCGAACAAGGGTACGCCGAGGTCGAGTGCGTCAATTGGTATGGGCTGATGGCGCCCGCCAAGACACCGGCCCCGGTCATCGCGCAGCTCAACAAGACCCTGCATGCGGCGCTGGCCAGCGAAGCGGTGAAATCGAAGCTTGAGACGGCAGGAGCCGATATCATCCCGTCGACGCCCGAGCAGCTTGCCAAGGCCATTGTCGACGACACCGCCAAGTGGGGCGCCATCATCAAAGCCAAAAAGATCAAGGTCGACTGAGCGGGATCGCGCCGCTCGACGGCGCTATGTGCAAGGTTCCGTCAGCGGGTCGGGACGGGTTTCTCACCGCGGTAATCATAAAAGCCGCGCTGCGTCTTCCGGCCCAGCCAGCCGGCTTCCACGTATTTGACGAGCAACGGGCAGGGGCGATATTTCGAATCCGCCAAACCCTCGTAAAGCACTTGCATGACCGAGAGGCAGGTATCGAGGCCAATGAAATCGGCAAGCTCGAGCGGACCCATCGGGTGGTTGGCGCCGAGCCGCATGGCCTTGTCGATGGCATCGACACTGCCCACCCCCTCATACAGCGTGTAGACGGCCTCGTTGATCATCGGCAGCAGAATGCGATTGACGATGAATGCCGGAAAATCTTCGGACACCGCCGTTGTCTTGCCGAGGCTCTCGACGAAGGCGCGGGACACATTGAAGGTATCGTCGGCGGTCGCGATGCCCCGGATCAGCTCGACGAGCTGCATCACCGGCACGGGGTTCATGAAGTGCATGCCGATGAAGCGTTCGGGCTTGACGGTGGTGGCGGCGAGCCGGGTTATGGAAATCGAGGAGGTATTGCTCGCCAAAATGGCTTCCGGCTTGGTCTTGCCGCGCAATTCCGTAAAGATCTTGCGCTTGATGCTCTCGTCTTCCGTCGCCGCTTCGATGACCAGATCGCAATCGGAGAAATCCTCGAACTCGGGGACGAAACTGATGCGCTTGATCGCGTTCGTCATATCCGTTTCGCTGACGAGACCTCGCGTGACCTGACGCGTGAGATTGCGGCGTATCACCGAGGCGGCTTCGTCCATCGCCTCCTTGCGGCGATCATTCAACAGCACTTCGTATCCGGCCAGCGAAATGACATGAGCAATGCCGGACCCCATCTGCCCCGCACCGATAATCCCGACTTTGCGGATCGATAACGATTTTTCCTCCGCGCTCGGTTTCTTTGTTTTCGCGACCACGGTCATCGCAACTGCTCCTTGACGTAATTCAGCTCATTTGCCGGTTTTGGCCAGCTCCGCATCCAATTCGGGCAAGGCCTGGAAGAGATCCGCGACGAGCCCGTAGTCGGCAACTTGGAAGATCGGGGCCTCGCCATCCTTGTTGATGGCCACGATGACTTTCGCGTCCTTCATACCGGCCAGATGCTGGATCGCACCCGAGATTCCGACCGCGATATAGAGCTCGGGCGCAACCACCTTGCCGGTCTGGCCAACCTGGAAATCGTTCGGCACAAATCCCGCATCGACAGCCGCGCGGGAAGCACCCATGGCCGCTCCCAATCGATCGGCGACCGGCTCGATATACTTCTTGAAGTTTTCGCCCGACTGCATGCCCCGGCCGCCGGAAATGATGATCTTGGCGCTCGCCAACTCCGGCCGGTCGGACTTCGACAGCTCGGATTTGTCAAAGGCGGAAATGCCCACGGCCGCGGGCTGCGGGATCTCCTCGATCGGCGCGGACGCGCCTTCACCGGTCGCGGCAAACGACGCCGTGCGAACCGTGATCACCTTCTTCGCATCGCTCGATTGCACGGTCTGGATCGCGTTGCCGGCATAGATCGGCCGCTCGAACGTGTCGGGAGACAGTATCTTTATCACCTCGGAGATCTGCATGACATCGAGCAGCGCGGCGACGCGCGGCAATACATTTTTGCCTGATGCGGTCGCGGCGGCCATCAGCACGTCGTAGTTTGCCATGAGCGGCACGATGAGCGCGGCGAGTTCCTCGGCCAGCGCGTGCTGCAAATGCGGCGCCTCGGCCAGCAGCACTTTCGTGCAGCCCTCGACCTTTGACGCCTGTTCCGCAACCGCACGGCAGTTGGCACCCGCCACCAGCACGTGGACGTCACCGCCGACCGCTTTCGCCGCCGTCATCGCCTTGAGGAGGGACGTGCCGAGGATCTGATTGTTGTGATCGGCCAGCAGGAGCACGCTCATAGGATCACGCCCGCCTCTCGCAGCTTGGCCACCAGCTCTGCCGGATTAGCAACCTTGACGCCGGCCTTTCGTCCTGGCGGTTCAGAGGTTTTGAGCACCTTCAAGCGAGGAGCGACGCTCACCCCCAGGTCGGCCGGCTTCTTGACATCGAGCGGCTTCTTCTTTGCCTTCATGATGTTGGGCAAAGATGCATAGCGGGGCTCATTGAGCCGCAAGTCGGTGGTCACCACGGCTGGACGATTGACCTTGATGGTCTCGAGCCCGCCATCGACTTCGCGCGTGACCGCGAGTTGGTCCTGTTCGATCACGATCTTGGAGGCAAAGGTCGCCTGCGGCCAGCCGGTCAAAGCCGCCAGCATTTGCCCGGTCTGGTTGCAGTCGTCATCGATGGCCTGCTTGCCGAGAATGACTAATCCCGGCTTTTCCATATCGCACAATGCCTTCAGCAGCTTGGCCACGGCCAGAGGCTCGACGAGTTCGTCGCCGACATCGATCAGGATGCCCCGGTCGGCACCCATCGCGAGCGCGGTGCGGATGGTTTCCTGCGCTTTCGGGGGTCCCACCGAAACGGCGACGATTTCGGTCGCATGACCCTTCTCTTTCAGCCGAATGGCCTCCTCGATGGCAATTTCATCAAAGGGGTTCATGGACATCTTGACGTTGGCAAGCTCCACGCCCGATCCGTCGGCCCGAACGCGTATCTTGACGTTGTAATCGACAACCCGTTTCACGGGCACTAGCACTTTCATCTTACGTGCGCTCCACGCTTCTTTCTGGTTGAACGCCCAGGCCGTGCGGCGGCTCGCGTCCGATGAGTAGGCGGCGCCAAATACGGGTTATCGCACTGCGATGGGCGACGTAACTGCCTTTGGCGGCTGTTAATTGCCCGAATTTGACGGAGCTGCGACGAAGGAGAACACTGCCACTCTCGCAGGTGCGACACGGTATTTGGCGTAGAGAAGCGAGTCAATGAGCCGATTGGTTTCCGCGGCAAAGTGTATTCGCTGACGTTCAGGTCAAACTGGCTGCGGCAACAGCCGCCAGAGCAGCGTTGTAGATCGGCACGTACACACGGATCGCCTGTCGGTCAGCGGCAGCGACGTCAGAGATTTTGGCCCGGAACCCAAAGTACGTCACGCGCGCCGCGATCGTTTGCGAACCGGCTGGCAACAAATAGGAAATCCGAAAGCCGATTGATATATTTGAGCGCCTCGGCTCCGACGGTTTCGGGCGGGTCACTGGCCAGCATGACAATCAAGCGCTCCGCGCGCCGGCACACGGTGCGAGCGATGTGCAGGGCCGCGGCCGCCTGCGAGCCCCCCGGCAGTACGAACGATCGAAGCGGAGACAAAGCCTCGTTCATCTGATCGAGCTGCTGTTCGAGCCGCGCCACCTGCGCCGCGCTGATGCTCAGCCGCGCCCGGGCGGGACGAGATGCCGCCTCGCCGTCCGAAGTCGCAAGGCCAGTTTCCCCGCCGCCCCTGTCCAAGGCAGGCGGTGGGCGCTCCGGCACGCACAGGTCAGCGCCAAGATCGAACAGGTCGTTCTGAATCGCCAGCAGCCATCGATCGAGCTCGGCATAAGCCGTCACATCCAAATAAGACCGCGCCAGGCCGATCGCGGCATTGGTCTCGTCAACCGTGCCATACGCTTCGATCCGCGGCGCGTACTTTGCGAGCCGCTCGCCATTGCCCAACGCCGTCGTGCCGTCGTCGCCGGTGCGCGTGTAAATACGATTGAGGACCACCATGGTCGGTTCCTTATGGGGCTGGGCAGCGTCCTGAGCCGATGCGGGGCGGCGACGCGTCCACCCTACCCTCTCACTAGGTAGAGTGTCAGCATGGCGATCAAAATGGCCGCAAATTGCAATCCCACCCGCCACCGCATCAGCGTCTGACTGAGGCTTGGGCTCGAACCATGCCGCAGCATGTTCGCCAGCCCGGCCAGAAGCACCAGGAACACGGCACCGGCAGCGACCGCGGTCAAGGGCACCATGGAGCCTCCTGTTGCTGGCTTCGGCCCGCGCGTCGGCCTCAACCCTTATTTGGGTCCGCGCCTTACGTACTGCAATGCGTTGCGACCACCCGGGCTGCGGCCACGCGCCTGTGACCGTCTGGCACAGCGTCAGCGGCCGAGCCGCTTGGCGACTTCTTCCAGCATCAC
>JBKJYG010000567.1:0-3051 GCA_046715905.1 Hyphomicrobiaceae bacterium
AAACGCCAAGCCTGGCATGATCTGCAGGCGATCCGGACCGCACTGGCAGGCTAGTTATTTGCTGCCGGGGGGAGGACTAGACTGATCCGGCATGGAAGCGGCAGAGCCGGGCGTCAAAGCGTTGGGATGACCCGGGATCACCGGGCAATCCAGAGGCGAGCGCACGGCTTGGCCGTCACTCAGAACCGTCGGCGCGCTGCCCGCCGCGCCAGGGCCAGTCGCGGACGGCAGAATACCGCTTCGCTCACCGGGTTGGCTGGCCGCCGGCTCGGTGCCGGACTTGGTTTCTTTGCCGGCCGCCGATGCCTGTTCGGACGGCGTCGGACAGGGTGGCACACCCGTGGCATTCGGGCTCTGCTGAGCCTGCGCCGACGGCACCGGTGCAGCGACTTGCCCCAGAGCCGGACCGCTCACGACAGCGAGCAGGGATGCAAACACCACCTTACGTCCGATAGACATAGGTTCTCTCTGATCATTGATGGCGCGGTCGCATACCGTGCGGTGACTAACCCACAGTGGCCGGTTTCCGTTCCGGAGGCCTTGGCCGCACCCTGCGAGCGTGGCTTGCGCTGGCCTCGATGGAAGGTGAAACTGCGTGCGCGGCTTCGCAACGCGATCGAGGACTGGTGGCTCATGACGGACCAGATCGAAAAAGACATTGCGGCGGCGTTGCGGCATCGCTTCGGGGACGGTCCGCCCGAGGTTCCGCTGGAGGTTTCGCGAGAAGCCCAACGACATATCGCCAGCCGTGGGGTCGTGCGGCGGTTCAAACCCGATCCGGTTTCGCCAGCGCTGCTCCAGAGCCTGGCAGCGTTGGCGCTCTGTGCCCCGACCAAAAGCGATTTGCAGCAGCGCGATATCCTGATCGTCGATGACCCTGCCATTCGCGCTCGCATCAACGAGCTGCTGGCCGACCAGGACTGGATCCCCGGCGCGCCCGCGTTCCTCGTCTTTCTTGGCAATAACCGGCGTCAGCGGCAGGTGCACGCGTGGCGCGACATACCGTTTGCCAACGACCACCTGGATGCGGTCTTCAACGCCGCCGTGGACGCCGGCATAGCGCTCGCAGCGTTCACCCTTGCGGCCGAAGCCGCTGGTCTTGGTTGCTGCCCGGTCAGCGTCATTCGCAATCACGCGACGGAGGTCTCGCGGCTCCTCGGCCTCCCCGACCATGTGTTCCCGGTCGCCGGCCTCGGCCTCGGCTGGCCCAGCGCGCCGCCTCACATCAGTGCGCGCCTGCCCCTGTTGGCCACCGTGCACGTCGATCGCTACAAGGACTGCACTCCCGAGACGGTCGACGCCTACGATCGTCGCCGCACCGCGATCTTTCCCTATCGCAGCCAGCGCAACATCGCCCGCTTCGGTAAAAGCCCCGAATACGGCTGGAGCGAGGACAAGGCGCGCCAGTATGCTGAGCCCGAGCGTGCCGACTTTGGCCGGTTTATCCGCGACAAGGGGTTCAAGCTCGACTAGCGGCCCGCTGACAAAAGGACGAGAAGAATGTCACGCATCGATGAGACACGCCCGTTCATTGCCGTGCGGATCGCTGTGCTCACAGTGTCCGACACGCGTTCCCTCGACGATGACAGGTCGGGCAGCACGCTCGCGGGACTGATCGAGGGCTCCGGGCACGTGCTGGCGGCGCGCGACATCGTCACCGACGACGTGGAGGACATCCGCCGCAAGGTCGAGGCCTGGATTGCCGATCCCGGCGTGGACGTCGTCATCACCACCGGCGGCACTGGCTTCACCGGCCGGGACGTGACGCCCGAGGCCGTGCGGCCCCTGTTCGAGAAGGAAATCGATGGCTTCTCGACCGTCTTCCACCTGATCTCGTTCCAGAAGATCGAGACTTCGACCATCCAGTCGCGGGCCTGCGGCGGGCTTGCGCGCGGCACCTACATTTTCTGTTTGCCCGGGTCACCGGGTGCCTGCAAGGACGGCTGGAACGGCATCCTGAAAGCGCAACTCGACAACCGTCACCGGCCCTGCAATTTCGTCGAGATCATGCCTCGCCTGGAGGAGCACCGGGCCAAGTCGTGACCTGTCCCCAAGCCGTCAATGGAAAATCCGGCCTGAATCGATCACCACCGTTTGTCCGGTCATGGTGTTGGTGCGGCACATGGTTACAACCTGATCGGCGCAATCGTCCTTGTCCGCAGCCTTCTTCAGCAGCGCGCTGCTGGCCGATCGCTCGATCTGCGCGGGGAGCAGGTTCTGCGTCGCGCGCGTGCCCTCGAGCAGACCGGGGGCGATGCAGTTGACCAGCACGTGCGGGGCCAACGCCACGGCCATGCACCGCGTCAGATGAATGAGCCCGGCCTTCGACACGGCGTAGGCAATCGAGGAGCCCTGCGGCGCCAGGCCTGCGATCGACGCGACATTGACGATGCGGCCCTCGCCTTGCCGCTTCATGATCGGCACTGCCGCCTTGATGCTCAGCATCGGCCCCGTCAGGTTGACGGCCATGATCTTGTGCCATTCCTCGATTGTCAGGCTGTCGAGGTCGGCAAACGGGATCGAGATATTGTAGGCCGCATCGTTGATGAGAATATCGAGCCGGCCAAATCGCTTCTCGACATTGCCCATGAGCGCCTCGATGTCACCCTGACGCGTCAGGTCGCAAGGCATCGCCTGGGCATCGACGTTGTGCGTTTTGAGGTCCCTCGCAACCGCCTCGGCAGCGCTGGCGCTCTTGGCATAGACAACCGCCACATTGACGCCTTCGGCGGCCAGGGCATGGCCGATGCGCTGCCCCAAGCCACCGTTGCCGCCCGTCACGACGGCGACTTTGCCCCTGAGGTCCATAAGCCTTCCCCCCGCGTTGACGTCCATTCCTCGACGAGCATAAGCGCGATCGGCAGGCCGGGCCAAGCCCGTTGTCGGGCTCGCTCGGGCCGGTCACGCTGTGCCAGATCGGCGATCGGCGTGTGCCGGGACGCGAGTTGTGCTATCCGATGCGCCCGCATGCCGCGCAGGTGCCGATGCCCGATCAGAAAAAATTCCACCGCTTTGGAAGCGGCCCGCCTCGTCCAGCCGCCTCCGGCGGGC
>JBKJYG010000568.1:0-4124 GCA_046715905.1 Hyphomicrobiaceae bacterium
GTCGATGTACGGCCGCAAGTACATGGGTGTCGAGCGCTCGACGTTCCTCATCGATCGGCAAGGTCGGATCGCGAAAAGCTGGCGCCGGGTCAAAGTGCCGGGACACGTCGACGAGGTCCTGGCGGCAGTCCGCGCCATGAAACCTTGATGAACCAAAGCCCTGCGGACGAAATGGTGGTCCATTACGACAGCCTCGCCCAGGCAGCGCGCGCCGTGGTCACCAAAGCCGATACGTCGCAAAAAGTCGCAATCGCGGAGCACGCGGCTTCGGCTTGGTTTGGGCGCAGGTTGTCCTTAGGCGCCCTCCGAACCGCCGCTCCGATGCCCGATCGGCCGGGACGCCCAGACCGTCCGCAGCTTTTGCCACCGCGGGACATGCCGCGGCGGTCGACGGAGGGGTTGCGCGGCCGCATCGCTCTCCTGCATGCACTGGCGCATATCGAGCTCAACGCCATCGACATGACGTGGGACCTGATCGGCCGGTTCGTCAGCGAGCCGATGCCGCAATCCTTCTTCGATGATTGGGTGCGGGTTGGCTTGGAGGAGGCGCGGCACTTCGCGATGCTGACTGCGCGACTCGGCGAGCTTGGTGCTGCCTACGGTGATCTTCCAGCCCATGACGGCTTGTGGCAGTCCGCCCAGGCCACTGGAAACAGCCTTATTGCGCGCGTCGCCATCGTGCCGCTGGTGCTGGAAGCGCGCGGCCTCGATGTCAGCCCTGGGCTGATCGAGCGGCTCGAACTGGCAGGCGACCGGGAGTCGGCGGCGGCGATCTCAATTATTTATCGCGATGAGCTGGGCCATGTTGCAGTTGGGGCACGCTGGTTTCGATATTTGTGCGCGCGACAGGCGCTGGCCCCCGAGCCCACCTTCCACGCCCTGGTGCGGCAGTATTTCCGCGGCACGATACGGCCGCCCTTCAACGACCGCGCGCGTGCCGAAGCGGGGTTGACGCCGGGGTTCTATAAGCCGCTCGTCGCCGCCGGCCGGCGACAGACGTGATCCGCGCCGGACTCCTGCGCAGCGCGGACTACAGCCAAGATGCAAGATATGATAATCTGCCCCGGCATAGCGTCTATCGAGGGGGAGTGAGGCGATGTTCACGAAAAAGCCGGACAGAGAGCCGACAGCGTTCGACCTGAGCCGGCCGAGCGGCACGCCGCCGCCTCTGGGTGCGGTGATGTCGTCGCTGCCTCAGAGCCCACGTCCGGCCGGCTCCAAGAGTGGACAGACCCAGATTGGAGCCGATCTGACGATCGTCGGCAATCTTGTTTCGACCGGTGAGGTCGCCATCGATGGCGAACTGCAAGGCGACCTTCAGGCGGCCAGCATTCTGATTGGAGAAAGCGCCCGCATTACCGGCGGCATCGTGGGCGATGAGGTCATCGTGCGGGGAACTGTCATGGGCTCGATCCGGGGCCGGCGCGTGGTGCTTCAATCCTCGAGCAAGGTTGAAGGCGACATCTTCCATAGTCAGCTTGCCATCGAGCAGGGTGCTTTCTTCGAAGGAAAATCACGTCGAATGGAAGACCCGACAGGCAGCGTACTGCGGCCCGAGATGCCGCAACTGCCAGGCCACGCGACCTCGAGATGAGGGACTTTGGACCAGATCGGTTTGCCGGTCCTTAAAGTTGCCTTGGTCTCGCTCTAAGGCCCGCTCCGATCCAAACTGGGCTGTGAGTTCAAACGTGGCGCAGCCATCGATAGAGGATGCCAAAGATGGTGCAACGCAATCTTGGCCGTAGGGTTCTGACGCTAAGCGCGTTGGCCGGCGCCTTGCTTAGTGATGTTGGCTCAGCCACGGCGCATCCCCATGTCTGGGTTCAGAGCCAAACGTCGGTGCTCTATCAGGATTCCAAGATCATTGGCATTCGCCACAAATGGACGTTCGACCCATTCTATACGGAGATGGCGATTGCCGGCCTCGACCGGAACGGAGACGGCGACTACTCACGGGAGGAACTGGCCGAGTTGGCCAAGGTCAACATTGATGGCCTGAAGGAATTTGGTTTCTTCACCAATCCGAAATTGGGGTCGCAGGATCTCGCCGTCGGAGAGCCGACGGACTACCACCTCGAATATGCCGCCTCGGACGCCTTCCCCGATACACCGGCACCCTCTATCTCGACGGGAGGTCTGCCGCAGTTCGGACAACCGTCGGGCGGCAAAACACCCGATGCTTCGCCTCCGGCACCGCTCAAAGCTTTGAGCCTCGTCTTCACGCTGCCCCTGCAACAGCCGGTGCTGGCCGAGGCTCGCGATTTCTCATTCACAGTCTCCGACCCAAGCCTGTTTATCGCTTTCGATTTTGCCAAGACGGATCCATTCACGCTGGGTTCGGGTGCGCCCGCCGGATGTCGCGCCGAACTCGCGCACGAGAAGCCTGATCAGGACGTGCAAAAGCTTGGCCAAGCCTTTGCAGCGCAATTGGGCGGGGTGCCGGGCGGAGCGGCCCTGATGACCGCAATCAAGGTCGTATGCGAGTCGAAATCTTAACACAGCACATTAAGAATACCGATTAAGCCTCGTTAAATTATACAATTTACAGGTCTCGAGTTTCCCTGCAAATAACGTCCATGTCACATTCTTCTGCAAGCACGGCGCGCCGCAGCCTCTTTGCCCACTCGCTCTGGATGGGTCTTGGAGGCTGCCTTTTCGTCCTGCTCTCCGGCATCCCCGGATCGAAAGCGGCCCGCGATACCTCCCTGCCGGCTTCAGCGACGCGGCTGGAACTGCTGGTAATCGAAGTCGAGAACTGTGCGATCTGCACTCACGTTCGCACCCACATCCAACCGGCTTATAATCTCACGCCGCGCGCCCGCGAGATTCCCTTGCGCTACGTCGACGTCACGCGGCGAGACGAGCTTGAGCTGGGGTTGACGTCACGCATTCAAACGGTTCCGACCATTGTGCTTCTGCGGGATGGCCGCGAGGTCGATCGGATCGTCGGCTATACGGGCCCTGAAATATTTTTCCATGCTCTCGACGCGATGATCCAGCGGATCAATTAGATCCTTCTCGGCTGGATCGGCTCGAATCTGATACCCGTGCGCTGGCATGCCCACCCTGGTGCACATATCGGCTGACTACCCAGACGCCGTGTCCGTCAAGACGCCGGCCGTACGCAATCTGATCGCGCTTGCCCCGGCGCATCGCCACATCGTCTACGCGCTCAATCGGCAGAACGGTATCTCGGGGGCCCGCATCGTGGGCCGGTCGGACGATCGCGGGACGCCGGTCGTGACCATTGTCTATCAAGCGCCTCCAGTTGGGCTGTTCCTTGTTCACGGTCTCGCCGCCGTCACTCGATTGATACGCAGGGATCTGGCGCAAACCGGCGTCGTGCCGGACCTGCTGCATGCGCACAAGCTGACGGTCGATGGGCTCGTGGGGGGAAATCTCGCGCGGGAGCTGGATTGTCCGCTGATGGTCGGCTTCTGGGGCAACACCGATCGCAAGATGATCCGCTGGAAACCCCTGCTGCGGCCCAGGTTTCGCCGGCTGGCGCGACAAGCAGCCGCCGTGCTGCCCGCAGCACCTTGGGCGGGCGCGTACGCCGTCAGGCATTTGGGCCTCGACCGTGAGCGCCTGCGCATCCTGCCGATCGTGTGCAAGCTTTCACCCCCCAACGTGTCCCCGGTGGCGGGAGCACGCATCGCCACCCTCTTCAATCTCGATTTCTATGGCCTCAAGAATGCGCATCGCCTCTTCAAATCCATCGGCTGCTTGGAGCGGACGGGCCTGCCGGTCGAAGTTGACGTGTTTGGCGGTGGTCGCCCGGAGAGCGAAACGGCGCTGAAACGCATCATCACGCGCTTGGGGTTAGACCATCGCATCCGATTGCGTGGCCCACTTGCACATGCGGATGTGCAGGCGACGCTCAGCACCTATGCGGCGCTGGCGTTACCCTCCAAGCACGAGACCTTCGGCATGGTGTTCATCGAAGCACTGTTCGCCGGCATTCCAATCGTATATCCGCGCGGGCAAGCAATCGATGGCTTCTTCGACGGCGTCGACGTCGGGGCCAAGTGCGATGCCCGCTCGGTCAACGCGATCGCACACGCCATCCGCTCCGTGCTGACGCGCGAGGGCGCTCTCAAGGCCAACATCGCCCGCCTGCATAA
>JBKJYG010000569.1:0-4691 GCA_046715905.1 Hyphomicrobiaceae bacterium
TCGCTAGGCAGCGACCTTGTTTGTCGACGGGCGCTACACGCTCCAAGCCGGCGATCAGGTCCCTCGTGACATCTATCTGATCGTGCAAATCCCCGACAACGATCCGGCTGCTTGGCTCGTGGAGCAGCTCGAAGCCGGCACAGCCGTCGGCTACGATCCAAAGCTTCATTCATCGCAGTGGGTGGAAGCGACCGAGAAAAGTCTGGCGCGGAAAGGCATACGTTTGGAAGCGCTGACCGAGAACCCGGTCGATCGGGTGTGGGGGAGCGACCGGCCCTCGCCGCCGCTCGGCGCTGTCGCCGTGCACCCTCTCGAGCTGGCGGGTCGGGACGCGGCGGCAAAGATCGCGGAGGCGCAGAAAACACTGGTTTCGGCTGGCGAGGCCGCCGCCGTTCTCACGCTGCCGGATTCGATTGCCTGGCTGCTCAACATCCGCGGCTCGGACGTCAAGCACAACCCGACGCCGCTGGCGTTCCTGATCCTGCACGCGACGGAAAAGCCCGAACTCTTCATCGACGGACGAAAGCTCTCGGGGGAGGTGCGCGCGCACTTGGAGGCGACCGTCGTGCTGCAGCCGCCGGCTGACCTCGAAACCAGGCTGAAAGCACTGTCGTCGGCGCCGGGCAAAGTGCGGCTCGATCAGAAGACCGCCTCACACTGGTTCCGCCGCACATTGACGGGGAGCCATGCTCATATCGTTGACGGCGGTGACCCCTGCGTATTGCCCAAGGCCTGCAAGAATGAGGCCGAAATTCGGGGAACGCGAGCCGCTCATGAGCGGGACGGCGCCGCCATGGCGCGATTTCTGGCGTGGCTCGACCGCGAGGCGCCGTCGGGCCGGATCGACGAGATCACCGCTGTGCGCCGGCTCGAAAGCCTGCGGTCGGCAACCCAGGCTCTCAAAGAGATCAGCTTCGATACGATTTCCGGCTCCGGTCCCCATGGAGCCATCGTGCACTATCGTGTGAGCGAGGCCACGAACCGCCAGCTCCTGCCAGGCGAGCTGTTCCTCGTCGATTCCGGCGCGCAGTATCAGGACGGCACGACCGATGTGACGCGAACCATTGCCGTGGGCCAGCCCAGCGCAGAAATGCGGCACCGGTTCACGCTCGTCCTCAAGGGGCACATCGCCATTGCCACCGCACGGTTTCCGAAGGGTACGGCGGGTGCTCACATTGATGCCTTCGCCCGTCGCGCGCTATGGGACCACGGGCTGGACTATGATCATGGCACCGGGCACGGCGTCGGCAGCTATCTGTCGGTGCACGAAGGCCCGCAGTCGATCTCCAAACGCGGCTTCGCCACCTTAGAGCCCGGCATGATCGTGTCCAACGAGCCTGGCTATTACAAACCTGGAGCTTATGGAATCCGGATCGAGAATTTGGAGCTGGTGACTGAGATGACCGCGGTCGAAGGGGCCGAGCGTTCTATGCTGGGTTTCGAGCCCCTGACCCTGGTGCCGATCGATCGGCGCCTGGTCGAGCCGAGCCTTCTGCTGCCGATCGAGATCGCTTGGCTCAATGCCTACCACGCGCGCGTTGATGCCATCATCGCGCCGCATCTGACGGGCTCCGACCTGATCTGGCTTAAAGCCGCGACAGCGCCCCTGACCGAGACAAGCCGATGAGGACCGGACGCCTACGCCGCGTCAGTTCAAATCAGCAAGACGACGCCGCGCCGCTTCATGACCCCGTCCTACGGCTTGCTGGTAGAGACTTCGAGCCAATTCGACCTCGGCCTTGATGCCCGGCGCACCCAGCGCTGCCAGGACATTCGGATCGTATGTCTGCGCGAGGAGGAACACAGCCTCGGTCTCGCCCGCAAGATCGGCTTCGAGCAAGGCCTCTCGCGCCGGCAGAATTTCTCCATCGGCGATCAGGATCCGCACGGCGACGAGCCGTTCCTCGAGTACCGTCTTGCTCTCGCGTTGATCGGATGGGACGGGCCGCTCGGCAGGCTTGGGCGCACTCAGCAACGTTGGCCCACCGGCAATTGTGGTCGCGGAAGCTGATGCGGCCAATGACCCACCGACGAAGCTGTTCTCCGTGCCATTCGGCAAAACCGCCGAGCTCGGACCGAAGATCGAATTTGCCGAAATCACAGTCGGCTTCTTGATTGCGGCCATGTCCGTCCGGCCCGGCGGCGCTGGCGCGTGCGAAAACACGTTGGCTTGCCAGAGTGCGACCGGTATCACGACGATCAATCCGGCGACGAAGCCAACGCCCGCCATGCGGGCCTGAAACGCGATCGGCGTTAGATCCGGTTGCCAGAGTTGGCGGACATAGTGGCCCGCAATGGTGCCAGGGAGAAAGCTGTCTGTCAGGGCGCGCGTGCTCAACACATGTACCTCGTTCGCTCAATCACCGCCTTGCATGCGGTGTCCGCAAGATTCGAAGCCACCGGGCCCGAGCGCATGGTAGGGAAGTGCGGTCGAGCGCTCAACTCATTTGTGGGTCGAATCATCGCTCTCGCGAAGCTAACTGTCGGAGGCCGGCGACGACCTAAGCTTCGTTTCGCCAAATGGAGTTCGATTGAAGATGGAGTTCGAGTGATGATCCCCTTGGTGCTTGGCTTGCTGCTGTTCGTCGGCATCCACCTGCTCCCGACCCAACCGGCTATGGACAGCGGGTTGAAGGGACGGTTCGGAGAAGGCCGTTTTAAGGCGTTCTTTTCAATCGTGTCATTGGTCGGGTTGGTTCTGATCGTGGTCGGCTATCACAAGATCCAAATCATGCCTGGCAAGAACCCTCAGCTTTGGGCTCCTCCCGCATTCGGTCGCCACGTGACACTGCTGCTGATGCTGCCCGTTTTTCCGTTGCTTATCGCGACGTACCTCCCGGGCCGCATTGCGGGCGCCGTACGCCACCCGATGATCACGGCTGTCATCCTTTGGGCTCTGGCGCACCTGTTCGTGCGGGGCGATGCGGCCTCCCTGCTCCTGTTCGGCAGTCTGCTGGCGTGGGCGATTTACGACCGTTTGTCCTTTCGCTGGCGCGAGATGGACGATCCCTTGACCCGGCCAAAGGGACCGCTCCGCAACGATGCCATCGCGATCGTGGCCGGGCTCCTGATCTATGGAGTGTTTTTGAAGTGGGGTCATGCGTGGTTGATTGGCGTGCCTTTGCTTCCGCAATGAAGCACGCGACAGTGCACGGCTTTCGCGGTCGAAGCTCTCGCGCTATACAGCAGCCTACGTCGGACACAGGGCACAGGGCCTGGGCCTAGAAGGCAGAGAAAAGCGGAACGTATGGCCGATCGGGGCGACACGACATTTGTACGCGAGGTCAATGAGGAGATCCGGCGCGAGCGGCTCCAGCGGATATGGGAGCGCTATGGCCTGTTCATTGTCGCTGCAGCGGTGGCTCTCTTGCTTGGCATCATTGCCTACAAGGTTTGGGAGGCGCGACTTCTGACGGCCCGCGAGGTCGCCGGCGCTCGCTTCGAGCAGGCCGTCCGGCTCGCGCAGGCGGGACGCTCCGAGGATGCGCTGAAGGAGTTCCAGAGCCTGGCCGCAAACGCTCCCCCCGGCTACCAGGCGTTGGCGCGCCTGCGTATCGCGGCCGCCGATGGCCGGTCTGGCAAGTCGGACGCCGCGGTGGCGGCCTACGAAGCCATCGCGAAAGACCAGGCGGTCGATTCGATCATCCGGGACTTTGCCAGTTTCGAGGCGGCCAATTTGCGCGTGGATAAGGCGGATTGGACCGAAATCGAGAATCGCCTCACTCCTCTCATTCAGGATACATCTGCTTGGCGGGCAGTCGCACGCGAAACACTGGGGCTGGCCGCCTATAAGGCTGGCAAACTGGCCGAGGCGCGAAAGCTGTTCGAGCAAATCCTGAGTGATCGGCGCACACCTCAGTCGATCTCTGAACGAACATTGCTGATGTTGTCCTTGTTGACGGATGCGGAAGCAGCAAAAGCCGGAAGCGCCACCGCAAAGCCACAGGAAAGTCCGACGATGACGCCAACATCGGCGACACCATCAGCGGCGACACCCCAGATGGCTCCAGCCGGGCAAGAGCCGAAGGCGTCAGACCAGAGCACCAATCCGGCGCCGAAATAGGTCACGCTGAGAACAGGGCCGGGCCGGGAGCAGACTGGGAACGGCGTCGAGCACGAGGGGGGACTATGGGCCGCAACATCGGGGGATGGCGAACGACGTTGCGCCTGTCGAGCGCAGGTTTTGCCGTGGCCGGCATTCTAGGCGCCTGCGCGGACGGGCCGCAACTGCCCAAGCTTAACGATATCAATCCCTTCGCTGAAAAGGAAGTCCCCCTCACCGGCAAGCGCGTACCCGTGGCGCTGTCGGAGAGTAAGGCTGGTCTCGAGGTCGCGGCCGCGGACCGGCCGATCACCTTGCCGGCTCCCCAGCAGAACGACTCCTGGCCCCAACCCGGCGGGTCCGCAAACAATACGCCGGGGCACTTGGCTCTCGCAGGATCTGTGAAACAGGCCTGGAGCGCCGATGCCGGACAGGGCTCAACCTCTTACGGCCGCTTGACGGCCAGCCCAATCGTGACCGAGGGCAAGGTTTTCACGCTCGATACGTCCGGACGTCTGTCGGCATTCTCACCGACCGGACAACCGGCCTGGAAAGTCTCGCTCGTGCCTCAGAAGGAGAAGGATTACAAAGGCTTCGGCGGAGGCATTGCAGCTGCCGACGGCCGCATCTACGCGGCCACGGGGTTCGG
>JBKJYG010000570.1:0-4488 GCA_046715905.1 Hyphomicrobiaceae bacterium
GTGATGCAGTGCAGTGCGCCGTTGAGGCGTGGCTATAGGCTTAAATCGCGAGAAGAGGAAGTGCCATTCCCCCCAAGCGGTGGACCGCGTCGAGATTAAGCAGCGCGAACCATTTCGAAGAACGCGATTATCGTGGCGAGGTTGCGTTCAAAAAACCATTTCCAATTATTCGTCTGGGCTTAAAGGCTCGTTCCAGAGGCCATCTAACATGCAGAGTGCGAAAATGCTCGTGAACGACACAAGACCATCCCGTTCGACGAGCCTATTAGAGGTTCGTAGTTAATGTCACCCGCTCTGTGAGGAATGCCCCACCGGCGCGCGGGCCATTCAACTGACGGCGTCGAGCTGCTCGAGTTCATCGATCATGCCCTCGAGCACCTTCAAGCCTCGATCCCAGAATGCGGGATCGCGTGCGTCGAGCCCAAACGGTGCCAAAAGCTCGGTGTGATGCTTGGAACCGCCCGCCTTCAATAAGTTGAAGTATTTCTCCACAAATCCCGGATGCGCCTCCTGGTAGAGGCCGTAGAGGGAATTCACGAGGCAATCGCCGAAGGCGTAGGCGTAGACATAGAACGGCGAATGGATGAAGTGGGGAACGTAGGACCAGAACACGTCATAGCCTGGCTTAAGCTCGATGGCGTCGCCCAGACTCTCGGCCTGCACCTCCAGCCAGAATCCACCGATTTGCTCAGACGTCAGCTCACCGTGCCGGCGCGCCTCGTGGACCTTGCGCTCGAACGCGTAGAAGGCAATCTGGCGGACGACCGTGTTGATCATGTCCTCGACCTTCTGCGCCATCATGGCCTTGCGGTCACGCGCGCCCTTGGTCTCCTCGAGCAAAGCTCGAAACGTCAGCATCTCTCCGAACACCGAGGCGGTTTCCGCTAGCGTCAGTGGCGTCGATGCCAGGAGCGGGCCTTGCGGCGCTGCCAGAACCTGATGCACGCCGTGCCCCAGCTCATGCGCAAGCGTCATCACGTCACGCGGCTTGCCTTGATAGTTCAGCAGCACGTACGGATGCACGGATGGCACCGTGGGATGCGAGAAGGCACCCGGCGCCTTGCCATCGCGAACCGGGGCATCGATCCATCGACGCGCAAAGAACCGGCCGGCGATCTCGGCCATTTCCGGCGCAAACCCAGCATAGGCTTTCAGCACAATCTGCTCGGCGTCGTGCCACGGGATGGTCTGCTCCGGCCGGTCGGGGAGCGGCGCATTGCGGTCCCAATGGGCGAGGCGATCCACGCCCAGCCACTTGGCCTTCATCCGATAGTAGCGGTGAGCGGTCCGGGGATAGGCCCGGCGCACGGACGTGACGAGGGCATCGACCACCTCGGGCTCGACGCGATTGCCCAGATGGCGGGCATCCGCGACGTCCTTGAAGCCGCGCCACCGGTCGGAGATTTCCTTGTCCTTGGCCAGGGTGTTGGTGATCAATGTGAACAGGCGGATGTTGTCTTTGAAGACTTTCGCCAGAGCCTCGGCCGCCGCCTGCCGCTTGGCAGGATCGGAGTGCATGAGGAAATTCAACGTTGATTCGAGGGGCAGCGAGGCCGGCTCGCCCTTCACGTCGAACCGTAGCGCCGACATGGTTTCGTTGAACAACCGGTCGAACGCCCCGCTCGAGGTCATCGCCTTATCGAGGAACAGCTTCTCCAATTTCTCTTCGAGCTGATAAGGCTTCTCCTTGCGCAGATCGAGGATCCACGGCTTGTAGCGGGCCAGCGCTGGAACAGTCAGGGAGGCCGCGATATCGGCCTCGGCAATCTGATTGAGCTCAAGTTCGAAGAACAGCAGGTCGCCCGAGACCGTGGTGAGCTTTTCCTGAATGTCACCGTAGAACTTGGCGCGCTCGGGGTCGGCCATGTTGCCGTAGAACAGCAGCCCGGCATAGGAGCCGATCCGGCCCATGGTCTCACCCAGGCGCTCGAACGCGATGATCGCCTCCGCCAGCAAAGTGCCGTTGCGGCCGAGCCCGACGACCTTGCCCTGGTACTGCCGCTGAAGCCGCTTGGCCTCGACCGCGATGGCCTCGAGATCCTGCTTGAGCTGAGGTGAGTCACGTCCGGCATAGAGATCGCTCAGATCCCATTCGGGCATGGCGCCCAGGCTGGTGCTGACGGCCGCAGCACCGCTGCCACCGGCCATGATGGGCTGAGGTAGGGGGGTCAGGTTGCCTGCCGCCATAGCCGTCTCCTTCGAATTGTACTTGGAAGTTGGTCCAAGTCAGGGATGGGGTGGGTCATAGTTCAAGCCGGGGACGGCCGAAACTCTGCTGCCGATCCGCGCGCCCCGCGTGAGGTCCGAGGGCCACCAGGCAGAGCAGTTGGAACAGCATTTGCGCGGCAATTTGGGCGGTGCTGGTATTGGCATCATATTGAGGCGCCACTTCGACCACATCTCCACCGACGATGTCGATACCCGATAGACCGCGCAGGATGGTGAGCGCATCGGACGGTAACAGGCCGCCGACCTCGGGTGTTCCGGTGCCCGGCGCAAAGCCCGGGTCGATGCTGTCGATGTCGAACGACACATAGGTCGGCCCGCTGCCCACGATGGCGCGCGCCCTGGCGATCACCGCCTCGAGGCCCATGGCGCGCACTTCCTCGGCGTGCAGCACCGTCATGCCGCTATCGAAGGAGAATTCCCACAGGTACTCGGCTCCACCCCGGATGCCGATCTGGATGACGCGGGACGGATCGAGCACACCGTCGAGCACGGCATACCGGAACGGACCGCCGTGGTGGAATTTCGAGCCCTCATACTCGCCCGACGTATCGCAATGGGCATCGATGTGGACCATGCCCAGCGGGCGGCCCGCCCCCAGCGCTTTCAGGATCGGCAACGAGATCGAATGATCGCCACCGACCGACAACGGGATCACCCCGGCCGTGCG
Organism: Hyphomicrobiaceae bacterium; assembly: GCA_046715905.1. Taxonomy (GTDB): domain Bacteria; phylum Pseudomonadota; class Alphaproteobacteria; order Rhizobiales; family Hyphomicrobiaceae. The sequence continues at coordinate 2,897 of JBKJYG010000570.1, forward strand.
TAGCGCCGCCATGTAGCTTTCGATATCTGCGTGGCACTGCTCCAGCGAGAAGCGGCTCTGCATCGGAACATCTCCCGCATCGGCGGCGCGCAGCCGTGTCATCGGCGCGATGCGCAGCACGTGCTCGAAGGGACCCACGCGCTCGACGGCGCGGACGGCGCGCGGACCCAAACGCGCACCGGCCCGATTGGTCACCCCCAGGTCCATGGGGACACCGATCAGAGCAACATCAAGATCGCTGAAGCTTTCGGCCAATGCATCGGGCCGGTACTCGGCGCCAAGCAATGTCGCTGGGCCAGCGAACGGCCATTTGCGTCGGTCGGGTGCCGTAAAAATTCCCTTCGCGACTGCGGCGAACTCGGGATCATGGATATCGCCACCCTTGCCGCCGGCATACTTGGCGCGCAACGCCTCGAGCTTCTTGGCGTCCATGCTGGGTTCCTCAACCATGTGCGGGCGAAAGGCCGGCCTGCCCCGAGCTACGGCAGAACCCGGGCTTCGCGATAGCGCTGCAAATGTGCCAGGATCATGTCTTCGCTATCGACTGTATCGTGGAAACCATGCGCCCGGATCTTGGCGAGGCTCGAGACCACGTCATGTTCGAGCCCCCAGATAAAGTCGCCAAAGCCCCACGTCACGACCTCATCCATCGAGCGGGGGACGAGTCCATGCCGCTTGACGATGCGATCCCATAGCGGGCCCTTGTCGGCCATCCATTGCGACAGCTTGAGCGGGCGCGCCGTGCCCAGCTCCAAGCCATACAGCTTGGCAATGCGCGGCCACAGGTTGCACCAACGGAACAGCGTGCCGTCGAGTGTATTGTAGGCCTGGTTGCGGGCCTTCTCAGAGGTCGCCATCCAGATCATGGACCGGGCGAGGTGAGACGCATCGGTGGCTTCAAACAGCGCTGAATAGCACCCGGCCTTTCCGGGAAAATCCAGCGGCAACCCCATTTCGGCGCACATGGCGGCCCACACGCCGATGATCGGAACGAGGTTGCGCGCGCGTTCCGGCGCGAAATCGTAGAGAAAGCCCGGCCGCGACGCAGACCAGCTCCACCGGCGCCCCTGCTGGCGCTCTCGCAGCACGTCCTCCTGCGCGTAGTAGAAATTAGGCGGCATGTGCCGCGGATCGTCCTCGCGCGCCGGCGTCCGCATCGCGCCCAGGTGCATGCCGTACCACTTGGTGCCCTCAACCAGATGAATGTGCTGCAAGCCCTTGGCGTTGGCCTCGGCTGCATCGACCAGATGACGCAGCATCGCCATGTTGCCCTCGACGTCCTCCACACCGGCGCTGGCGTCGGTGAAGGTCGCGCGGGCGGTATAAAAGACGTGGGTGGCCTCGGGGCAGCGGGCGAGCGCGGCACGCGTGCTGGTAGGATCCGTCAGATCGGCTCCCATATACGTCAGCCGCGGATGCTCTGAGGGCGGCGGATTGCGTGACAACCCCACGACGCGCCAGCTCGGATCGGCAACCAGAAGCTCGACGAGCCGTTTGGAGGCAGCGCCCGTTGCGCCGCCGATTACCGCTACACGATCAGCCATCGTCACCTCTCTCGCCTGCAACAGGCCGCATCGTCTCGGTCCGCGGTC
>JBKJYG010000571.1:0-8232 GCA_046715905.1 Hyphomicrobiaceae bacterium
CTGCCGCATCCCGTCACGGGTGAAGCGATGGCGCTGCTCGTCGTGCCGCGTCCGGGAATGGCGCTCGATGGTGCCGAAATCAAGGCCTTTCTGGCGGCGCGCCTCGATCGAGGCAAGCTGCCCGACCAGATTGTGATCGAAACCGAGCTGCCCACCGGGCGCACCGGTAAGGTCGATCGCACGGTTCTGCGGTCGCGGCTGCTGGCGGCCCCTTAAGTGCCTCAGGCTTGGCGGAAGGCATGCAGACCTCCGCAGCCGCGGGTCACTCCGCGCTTGGTGTTGCCGCGCCCTGCCGCTAACATGCCGCCCGCTCGCACTCTATCCTCGCGGGCCAGCACAGCCGAGGCAACGCACCCATGCAAGACCGCTACCTGCGTACTGGCATCTTTCTCGCACCGTTTCATGCCCTCGACGAGAATCCGACGCTGGCCATCGACCGCGACATGGCTCTGATCGAGCATCTCGACCGGCTTGGCTATCACGAAGCCTGGGTTGGCGAGCACCACTCGGGTGGATTCGAGATCATCGCCTGTCCGGAGATGTTCCTGGCTGCCGCCGCCGAACGCACCCGGCATATCCGCCTCGGCACGGGCGTGGTGTCGCTGCCCTATCATCATCCCTTTACGCTCGCCTCGCGCATGATGCAGCTCGATCACATGACGCGGGGGCGCGCCATGTTCGGCGTCGGCCCCGGTGCCCTGATCTACGACGCCGACAAGATCGGCCTCAAGGCTGCCGACCAGCGCCGGCGCATGACCGAGTCGCTCGAATGCATCATGGAGCTGATGGCCGGCGGCACAGTGACCCGGCAAACGGACTGGTTCACGCTCAATCAGGCGCGCCTGCAATTGCGGCCCTATTCGCCGTCCGGCATGGAGATGGCGGTGGCTTGCTCCCGGTCCCCGGTCGGCGCCGTGGCCTCGGGCACGCATGGCATCGGCATGCTGTCGATCGGGGGCACCTCCGACGAGGCGCTGCTCGCGCATGCCAAGAACTGGGCGATCCACGAGGACGAAGCGCGCAAGGCCGGCAAGACACCGGACCGTTCGAAGTGGCGCATCGTAACCTTTGTGCATGTGGCCGAGACGCGGGAGAAGGCGCGCGCCGACATGGCGTATGGCCTCGACGCCTTCTGCCGCTATTTCACCGATGTGGCGACATTCCCCATCATCCCGCCCGACATTACCGATCCACTGGAGTATCTGACCACCAGCGGCCTTGCCTGCATCGGCACGCCCGATGACTGCGTGCGACATTTCGAGCGCCTCTGGCAAGGCTCGGCGGGCGGCTGCGGAGCCATTCTGATGCTGGCGCACAACTGGGCGGACTGGACGTCCACGCTACGCAGCTACGAGCTGATGGCGCGCTACGTCCATCCGCATTTCCAGCACAACGCCAATGCGCTGCGCGATTTCAGCTATGCCGACGCCAAGACCAAGCACGAGACCGCCGGCGCGCAGTCCAAGGAGGCGGTGCTGGGCGAAATTGAAAAGTACGAGAAGGCCAAAGGCGCAGCGACGGGCGGCAAGGCCCGGTGACCGGAATAAAACGGGGAGAGACAGGAATGCGAACACCGAAGCTGCCGGGCAAGGGTCCGAGCCGCCGGCTGGCGCTCACAGGCGGCGTCGCCGTCGCCGCGTCGGCTGTGCTGCCCACGCGATTTGCCATCGCTCAGGCGAAGCCGCTCAAGATCGGCCTGATGCTGCCCTACTCGGGCACGTTCGCCAAGCTGGGCGAAAACATCACCTTCGCGGTGGACATGTTCATCGCCGAGAAGGGCGGCAAGCTCGCCGGCCGCGAGATCCAGATCATCAAGCTGGACGACGAATCCAAGCCCGAGCTCGGGCCGCAGAATGCCGAGCGGCTGGTGAAGCGCGACCAGGTCGACGTGGTCATCGGCACCGTGCATTCGGGCGTGCAGATGGGCATCCACAAGGTGGTCAGAGAGACGGGCACGCTGACCATCATCCCCAACGCCGGCAACAACGCCGTGACGCGGGAGCTGTGCGCGCGCAACGTCTTCCGTACCTCGTTCACCAACTGGCAACCGGCCTACGGCATGGGGCTGGCGCTCGGCAGGCGCGGGGTCAAGAAGGCCGTCTGGCTGACCTGGGACTACGCCGCCGGCAACGAAAGCGCCGAAGGGTTCAAGCAGGGCTTGGCCGTCAGTGGCGGCGAGCTGGTGCAGACCCTGACGCTGAAATTTCCCGAGACCAACTTCCAGCCGCTGCTGGCGCAGATCCCCTCGCTGGGCGTCGAATACGCGGGCGCGTTCTTTTCCGGCGGCGGGGCCGTGCAATTCGTGCGCGAGTACAAGGCGGCCGGCATCACCGTTCCGCTCTGCGGCTCGGGGTTCCTCACCGAGGGAACGCTCGATGGCCAGGGTGCGGCGGCGGACGGCATCGAGACGGCCTTGCATTATGGCGACGGCATCGTCAATCCACGCAACACGGCGTTCCGCGCGGCCTTCAAGGCTAAGGCGGGGCGAGAAGCCGACGTGTTCGCCGTACAGGGCTATGACGCGGCACAGTTGCTCAGCGCCGGGCTCGAGGCGGTGAAAGGCAACCTCGAGGACGAGGCCAATCTCCACAAGGCCATGGAGACGGCCAAGATCGACAGTCCGCGTGGGCCGATCACCATGTCGGCCGCGCACAACGTCGTGCAGGATATCTACCTGCGCAAGGTCTCGGGCGGCGAGAACAAGGTCTTGAGCACAGTGGTGGCGCAGTTGGCCGACCCTGGCACGGGCTGCAAACTCTAACCCTTGCGAGCCGACCCGTTCGGGCCGCGGCGGATCCTCAGTCGATCTGCTGCGGCTTTTGCATGTAAGCTTCCCAACCTCTGTGCTCTTGTCCTGGTTCGTCATGCCCTTCGCCGGCGTCTTCGCCCAGCTCCTCAACGGCCTGCAATATGGATTGCTGCTGTTCCTCATCGCCAGCGGGCTGACGCTGGTGTTCGGCGTGCTCGGCGTCATCAATCTGGCACACGGGTCGCTGTTCATGGTCGGCGCCTACACGGCGTTCCTCGTTGCCAAGACCACGGGCTCGCTTTGGCTGGCGCTACCGTTCGGCTTGGTGGGCGGCCTGCTGCTCGGCGCGATGCTGGAGCGGTTCCTGTTCCGCCATTTCTATGACCGCGAGCACCTCGATCAGGTGTTGCTCACGTTTGCGCTGATCCTGCTGTTCGAGGAGGGTCGGTCGCTGCTGGTCGGCAACGATTTTCATTCGGTGCCGATCCCGGCCGTGCTCGACTTTCCCATCCCCATCGCGCCGGGGTTCAACTACTCGGCCTATCGGTTCGCTGTCATCGGCGTCTGCCTGGGCGTGGCCGCCGCCATGTTCCTGTGGATCGAGCGCACGCGCATGGGGGCCATGATCCGGGCCGCGGCCGAGAAGCCCGAGATGGTGGATATCCTTGGCCTTGACGCACGCCGCATCCACCTGACGGTGTTTGCGGTGGGCACGGCGCTGGCCGTCGCCGCCGGTGTGCTGGCGGCGCCGCTGACGTCGGTCTACCCCAACATGGGCGATGGCTTGCTCATCATTTCGTTCGTGGTGGTCGTCATCGGCGGACTTGGCTCGGTCTCGGGGGCATTCTGGTCGGCACTGCTGGTCGGCATGATCGACACGCTGGGCAAGGCCTACGCACCCAAGGTCGCCGGGCTCGCGATTTCGCTGCTGATGGCGGGCGTGCTGCTCTGGCGGCCGACGGGTCTGTTCGGACAACGTCCATGACGGACGGCGTTCGCCTGCTGCCCCGGACGCGGCTTGGCGCCGGGCTGATCCTGGCGGCGTACGGGGGGCTTGGGCTGTTGCCGTTGGTGGTTTCGCCCTACTACGTGGGGCTCGCCACCACTGCGATGATCGCGGCCATGCTGGCTCTCTCGCTGCAGCTCCTCGTCGGCGGCACCGGCCTCGTCAGCCTCGGACATGGCGCCTTTTATGGCCTGGGCGCCTATAGCGTGCTGCTGCTCTCGCCGGAGGCAGCACCCCTGCCGATCTGGATCACGCTGCCGGCCGCCTTGGCCTTGGCCGGCGTTGTCTCCCTGGTAATCGGAGCGCTGTCACTGCGCACGCGCGGCTTCTTCTTCCTGATGGTGACGCTGGCCTTTGGCCAGATGATCTTTTTTGTTTTCCACGACACCAAGCTCGGCGGCGGCACGGACGGTGCCTATCTGGGACGGCCACTGCTGTCGGCGTTCGGCGTGACGTTGGATCCTCGCACCTTGCCGCGCAGCCAGCGCGGGCTGCCCGCGTATTATGTGGCGCTGGTCCAGCTCGGGATCACCTACGGCGTCATTGCGTGGCTGCTGCGCTCGCTGCTGGGCAGCGTGCTCGAGGGCATCAGGGTCAACGAGCATCGCATGCAGGCCTTGGGCTATGCCACCCGTCGCTACAAGCTGGCGGCCTTCGTCGTGGCGGGGATGCTGGCCGGAGCGGCCGGCCATATGTGGAGCCTGCACAGCGGGTTTGTGAATCCGGAGCTGCTGGCCTGGCACAAGTCGGCTGAAGCGCTACTGATGATCCTGCTTGGCGGGCTTGGCACCCTGGTTGGTCCGGTGATCGGCGCGCTCGCGTTCACCGCCCTGGGCGAGCTGGCGCAGCGCGTCACCGAGCGCAAGCTGCTGGTCGAGGGGTTGGTCATCCTGGCCGCGGTGCTGCTGATTCGCAACGGCTTGACGGGGGTGCGGTTGCCAGCGTGGCGACCAAGGTCTCAGAGGCCGCCAGCCGATCGCGCCCAAGCCGTGCTGCCGCGAGGTGGGCCAGATGGGTGAAGCCGCGAGCGCACCCGTGCCGATACTGGAGACGAAAGGCTTGTCGCGCTCGTTCGGGGGCCTCAAGGCTGTGCGCGACGTGTCGCTGGCGTTGCACCGTCATGAGTTGCACGCCGTCATCGGTCCCAACGGCGCCGGCAAGTCGACGCTCGTCAACCTGCTGGCCGGTGAGCTGGTCCCGAACGCGGGTGTGATCCGGCTCGAAGGCCTTGACGTAACGGCGCTTGCCGCGCCGGCCCGGGCGCAGGCAGGGATTGCGCGCTCGTTTCAGCGCACCAACATCTTTCTCACCCTGACCGTGCTCGAGAACGTGCGGCTGGCGGTGCAGGCCGTGACGACGCCCTCGCGGCGGCTGCTTCGGCGCGCAGCCCGGGAACCGGGCCTGTTGCAACACGCGCAGGCGGCGCTCGCACGCGGGGGCCTTGCTGCTGATGCCGCCGTGATCGCGGGCACGCTGGCGCACGGCCAGCAGCGGCAGCTCGAGATCGCGATGGCCCTGGCCAGCCGGCCGCGGGTCGTGCTGCTCGATGAGCCGATGGCCGGGATGGGACCGGAGGAGAGCGAGCGCATGGCGATCCTGCTCCAGTCGCTGGCGCGAGACTACGCCGTGCTCCTTATCGAGCACGACATGGATTTTGTGTTCCGCGTGGCCGACCGCCTGACCGTGCTCGTCGAGGGCGCCGTGCTGGCGTCCGGCCCGCCCTCCGACGTGCGCGCCAATGCGGCAGTCCAACACGCTTACCTCGGAGGGCAGGCGTGATGGCCGATCTCCGGTCCGCCGAGGCCGCCCCCCTGATCGAAGCCCGGGAGTTGCACACGTACTATGGCGAAAGCCATATCCTGCGCGGCGTCTCGTTCAGCATCCGCGCCGGCGAGACGGTGGCCCTGATGGGCCGCAACGGCATGGGCAAGACGACCCTGATCCGCAGCATCATGGGCCTCGTGCGGCCACGGGAGGGCTCGGTCGAGATTGCCGGCCGCGACATGACCCATGCGCCGGCCTTCCGCATCGCCCAGCAGGGGATTGCCTACGTTCCCGAGGGCCGGGGTGTGTTCACCTCGCTCACGGTGGCCGAAAACCTGTCGATCGCCGCCCGGCCGGGCCTTGATGGCACCTGCCGCTGGACGCTCGCGCGTGTGCTGGAGCTGTTCCCGCGCTTGCACGAGCGCCGGGCCAATCGCGGCGACCAGCTCTCGGGCGGCGAACAGCAGATGCTGGCCATCGCGCGCGCCCTGCTGACCAATCCGCGCGTGCTGATGCTGGATGAAGCCACGGAGGGCCTGGCTCCGCTCGTGCGCGCGGAGATCTGGACCACGATCCGCCGGGTGCGGGATGCCGGCATCGCAACGCTCGTCGTCGATAAGGCCGTCTCGGAACTGGCAGTCGTCGCAGACCGTGTGCTGGTCCTGGTCAAGGGCGCGGTGGCCTTTCAGGGCAGCGCCGCGCAACTTTTGGCCGATCCCGCCCTTATGCACCGGCATCTTGGTGTGTAAACTTCGACGGCATGCGCTTTGCCGAGATCCAGGGACGCCGTCTGGAGTATCGCCTGATCCCGGGCGATGCCGAGGCGCCGTGGCTCGTGTTTTTGCATGAGGGGCTCGGGTGCGTGTCGCTGTGGCGGGATTTCCCCGACAAGGTGGCGCGCTGCAGCCGCGCGCCAGCGCTGATTTATTCCCGGCAGGGCTACGGTCGGTCCGACGCTCTGGAGGGCGCACGCGATCCAGATTTCATGCACGTCGAAGCCCTGCAGGTTCTGCCGGAGCTGCTCGCAACACTGGGCATCGCCAGACCCGTTCTGATCGGCCATTCGGATGGGGCTTCGATCGCATTGATCCACGCGGCGGCTCACGTGGCCACCCGCGGCGTGGCGCTGATGGCGCCGCACGTGCTTGTCGAGCCGACCTCGCGCCGCAGCGTCGCGGACATCACGCGGCTTTACGAGACCACCGACCTCAAAGCCCGGTTGGGGCGGCACCACGCGCATGTTGACGAAGCGTTTTACGGCTGGGCACGAATCTGGCTCGATCCGCGTTTTCAGAGCTGGTCGCTGCTGGCGGAAGCAGCCCGGCTCGCCTGTCCGGCGCTGCTCATCCAGGGTATCGATGACCAATACGGCAGCCTGGTTCACGTCGACCGTATCGAGGCGCTGACACGCGGCCCGGTCAGCAAGCTCGTGCTCGACGCGTGTGGTCACGTGCCCTGGCGCGATCAGGAGGCGCGCGTGCTCGACGCCATCAGCGGGTTCATCGGTGAACTTCCGCGATAGCGCTCGCCGCGCTTGTCGAGGGTGCGCTCAGCCTTTATGACGAGGGGACTAAGTCCGGACACGTTGACAGGCGCGTCACGCGTCCGCCAGCGCCAGCAGCACCAGTTTGAGGACCACCGTGAGCGAGAGCGATCGCATCGTCGCCGAGACCGCAACCCGCATTTTTCAGGATCTGGCCGATCCCCAGACCATCAATCGCGCCAGAGACGACGGCTGGAAAGCCCCGCTGTGGAACGCGCTGATGGAAGCCGGCCTGACATTGGCGTGGGTGCCCGAAGAGTTGGGCGGCGCTGGCGCCGAGTTGAGCGACGGTTTCGAGGTACTGGGCATCGCCGGCCGATTTGCCGTCTCCGTGCCGCTGGCCGAAACGATGCTGGCCGGCTGGCTGCTGACGCAAGGACGTCTGTCCAGTCCGGCGGGCGTCATGACAGTGGCGCCGTTCCGCCCGCGCGACCGGATCACGATGGGCGCTGATGGCACGCTGTCCGGCCGGGCACGCGGCGTCGCGTTCGCACGCGAGGCGGCTCACCTGGCAGTTCTCGCCCACGGCGCGGAGGGGCCAATGATCGCCCTTGTGTCCAAGGTCGACTGCCGGCCGGGCGAGGGCCGGTCGATGGCGGGCGATCCGGTGGGCGACGTCGTGTTCGAGAGGACGAAGCCGCTGGCGCGAGCACCTGCACCCCGCGGGTTTGATCAGACCGCGCTCATGCTGATGGGAGCCACGGTGCGCAGCCTGCAAACGGCGGGCGCACTGGAGGCCATGCTGGCGCAATCGATAAGCTATGCCCAGGAGCGTGTGGCTTTCGGCAAGCCGATCGCGAAGTTTCAAGCCGTGCAGCACAATCTGGCGCGGCTCGCCGGGGAAGCGTCGGCGGCTTCCGCAGCCGCGGGCTCGGCCGCCGATGCCATTGCGCGATCGCCGCGCCTGGATGGTGCAGACATCTTTCTCGAGGCGGCCTCAGCGCGCATCCGATCGGCAGAAGCGGCCACTGAAGGCTCGGCCATCGCGCATCAGGTATTCGGCGCCATCGGCTTCACCCGGGAGCACATCCTGCACCGCTTCAGCTTACGCGTGCTGTCCTGGCGCGACGACTTCGGCAACGAGAGCCAGTGGGCGCTCGATCTTGGCAACCGCATCGCAGCCGCCGGGGCGGATGAGCTTTGGCCGCTCGTTGCGTCTCGCTGACCGGT
>JBKJYG010000572.1:0-4477 GCA_046715905.1 Hyphomicrobiaceae bacterium
GGAGACGTGTGACAAACTTGAACATCGTCCGTGACGGCATGATCGTCGGCACTCGTGACGAGCCAAGCGTTTGGTGGGGAGACCCAATGCAGCAATGGATCAAGGGCGCAAAAGCTTGGCGTTCGGATTATCGTCGTCGGCGCGCGTTTCAAACGACACAGGCTTGGTCTTGCGGGCTCAGCCTGGAGGCAACCTTCGAGAAAATTTATGCCGAGAATAAATGGGGCGGAACCGGGGCCGGCCGGCTCTTTCATTCAGGGCCAGGTTCGGAACCGGAAAAATCCGCGCGCTATGAAAGTTTCGTGGCCGACTTCCTTAACACGCACACCGAACTCCACTCCGTCGTCGATATCGGCTGCGGTGATTTTCAGGTCAGCGGCCGCATTCTCGATCGGCTGTCGCGCTCCCTCGATTACACCGGTTGCGATATCGCCCGCTCATTGCTGGAGCATAACACGCGCGTCCATGCCCGCGCTGGGGTGCGGTTCACCCAGGTTAATGCCGTGGAGGCCGACCCGCCCGCTGCCGACGTGGTTCTGCTTCGAGAAGTGCTCCAGCATCTGAGCAATGCGCAAATCGCGCGGGTTACTCGAGCGGATTCATAAGCTGTTTAGAGTTGCCATCATCACCGAGACGCTCCCCGTCAAATTGGCGACGGCCAACCTCGATATTGGGCATGGGATCGCGTCGCGGCTCCCGTTGGGCTCGGGTGTGTTTTTCGACCAAGACCCATTCAACTTGGACGTCGCGCAAACGATGGACAGCCCGTACTCGGAAAAATCCTTCCTCCGCACCAGCCTTGTGTGGCTTTAGCCCGAGGAGCTTCATCGCCTCTCAAGGAGTTCCGCTAGACTAGCCCCGAGCATTCACAGCGACGCAGTCGATCTGCCGACGTTCGCCTGCAAAGCGCATCTGCCGGGCCGCCATCCCCACCATCAGGCTGCCGCCGAGCATGGTCCATATCAGCGACTGCATCTTTGCTACTGTCGACGCGATCTCGGTACGCGTGTGCTCCGCGTCGGCAAACGCCTGTGCTGCGCTGCAAACCAAGACCGCTCAGCACCGCACCTTTGGATGCGCCGTCAGTCCGCGTCGAACCGATGGGGATCCAGCCCCAGGAGCGCCCACGTCGTTGCCATGTGTCCTGAGATCGGCGCGGTGATATCGAGGTTGGGCTGGCCCTTGCGCGGGTGGGGAATAATCAGCCGCCGCGCATGCAGATGCAGCTTCACCTCCATGTTCTCGGCCGGCATGGCGATGTCGCCCTCATACTTGTTATCGCCGACGATGGGATGCCCGATCAGCGCCATGTGCGCGCGCAATTGATGCTGGCGCCCGGTGACCGGCTTCAACGAAACCCAGCTCGCCTTGTGCCCGACCCGATCGATGACGCTGTAGTGCGTCGTCGCGTGCATGGCCTGTTCCTGCTCGCCGGGCAACGCCTTGCGGACACGGTCGCCGTCGGGGCCTGATGCCTTGACGAGAGCGGCTTCAATCTTGCCTTGCGGGGGGCGAGGCACGCCCTTGACCAGCGCCCAGTAGGTCTTGGCGGCACTGCGCGTTTGGAAGATGCGGCCGAGCTTGGCCGCCGCGTCCCGGTGCTTGGCGACCAGCAGCACGCCCGTGGTGTCGCGGTCCAGACGATGCACCAGCCGTGGCCGGTCACCATAATGATCGGCCATGCCGGCCAACAGCCCGTCGAGATGACGCTTGGTCCCGGTCCCGCCCTGCACGGCGATGCCGAACGGCTTGTTCAGCACCAGCACGTCCTCGTCCTCGTACAACACCATCCGGGAGATGAAATCGCGGTCGCCCTTCGAAAGACCCGGCGGCGGGGCAACTGAAGGAGCGGCCGGTGCGGGATCCCGCACCATTCGGGGCACCCGGACCTGCTGGCCAGCCTCGAGGCGGACATTGGCCTCGGCGCGCCGCGAATCGATCCGCACCTGTCCCGTCCGCAGCAACTTTTGCAGAAAGCCTTGCGTCACGTCTGGGAAATGCAGGCGGAACCAGCGATCGAGCCGGAGCCCGGCCTCGCGAGGGCCTACTTTCAGGGTTTCGACGGGGTTGCTCATCGCGACAGGGTGCCTAGGGTGAAACGGGCAGAACATGCGGCATCAGGGGGCCAGCTTTCGACGATCGATCAAGCGACGTCGGCCAGGAAGGCTATAGCCGGTCCGGGGCCGGGTTGATAGCGGTCTGCCTCAAGGATGGCCACTGCGCGCTCAATCGGCTATCCAGCGAAGATGCCATCAGCCGCCCGTGGCCTTGATCAGCGCCTTGGCCTCGGGACTGTCCCACTCCGCGGGACCAACCAGGCGGCCGATCTCCCGGCCCTCCTTGTTGAGCAGCAGGGTCGCCGGCATGCCGATCGATTTGAGCGTTGAGGTCAACCGGACCGTTGGGTCGGCATAGAGCGCCAGCCGGCTGACCTTGATCCCGTCGAGGAACTTCCGCGCGCCCTCGAGCCCCGTCCGATCGACGCTGACCGCGACAACTTCGAAGGTCTCCGATCCAAGCTCCGCCTGCAGTCGATCGAGGGCTGGCATTTCCTTGCGGCACGGCAGGCACCACGTCGCCCACAGGTTGAGCAACACCACGCGGCCCCGCCAGTCGGCCAGCGTCCGCTCCTTGCCGTCCTTGTCGAGAAAGCTAAAGACCGGCAGCTCTTCCGGCGTCTTCTTGAAGACAAAGGCCGCCATCTCGCCGGTGCTCAGCGCGTTACGGCCGGGACCGGAGGGCAACTCCGCCGCCGGTCGGCTGCCACTTGGCTCCAGGTTTTGGGCCTGACGCTGGACGGGGGTCGGGGAGCCACCCCGTGCGGCGCCATTCGCATTGTCAGCCGCGCCTGCGATAACGTATACCGCGCCAAAGCCTGCCGCAGCCGCGATCAGGATTGTTGCAATCACCAGAGCCGCATATCGTTGCGGGGGGAATGTCGCGCTCGCAGCGCTGGGCTGAGACGCTCGACCGGTGTCGTCTCCAGGACCGGGCTGGTCAGCTCTGTCGCGGCGGTCGGTCATGGCCAATCCTCGAGGCTGCTGCCGCCCGTGCGGCCGGGCCTCAATGCACACTGCGCAACAGCGAGGCTTCCAGCGTGAGCGATCCTAAAGCCAACAAAATGTGGGGCGGCCGCTTCGCGCTCGAGCCAGCCGAGCTGATGATTGAGATAAACGCCTCGATCGGTTTCGACAAGGTGATGGCGCCCCAGGATATTCGCGGCTCCAAAGCGCATGCCGCGATGCTGGCCCAGCAAGGCATCATTTCGAGCACCGATGCAAATCTCATCCAGAGCGGTCTCGACCAAGTGCTGGCGGAAATCGACGCGGGTACGTTTTCATTTTCAGAGGTGCTGGAGGACATTCACCTCAATGTCGAGAGCCGTCTGACCGAAATCATCGGCGCGGCTGGAGGACGGCTGCACACGGCTCGATCGCGCAACGATCAGGTGGCGCTCGATTTCAAATTGTATGTCCGCGATGCCCTGGATGCCTTCGACGAGGGCCTACGCCTGCTGCAACTGGCGTTGGCCGAAGCGGCGCTGCGGCATCACCACGTCATCATGCCGGGATTTACCCACCTGCAGCCCGCTCAACCTGTGACATTTGGGCATCATTTGCTGGCCTATGTCGAGATGTTCGCCCGGGATCGCGCTCGCTTCAGCGACGCGCGCCGGCGCCTCAATGAATGCCCGCTGGGAGCCGCGGCGTTGGCTGGCACCTCATTTCCCATCGACCGGCACATGACGGCTGAGGCGCTGGGGTTCGACCGCCCGACCGACAACTCGCTGGATAGCGTCTCGGATCGGGATTTTGCGCTCGAAACGCTCGCGGCCGCCGCCATCAGCGCCATGCATCTGTCGCGGTTGGCCGAGGAAATCGTCATCTGGATGACGCCGCAGTTCGGATTTATTCGTCTGAGCGACCGGTGGACGACAGGGTCATCCATCATGCCGCAGAAGCGCAATCCGGACGCCGCCGAGCTGTGCCGCGCCAAGGTCGGGCGTATTTCGGGCGCATTCCAAGGGTTGCTGATCGTATTGAAGGGTCTACCACTGACGTATTCCAAGGACTTGCAGGAAGATAAGGAGACGACCTTCGATGCCTTGCGCAGCTTCGGCATTGCACTCGCCGCCATGACCGGAATGATCGGGGAAATCGAACCTCAGCTGGACGCCATGCGGGCCGCCGCCAGCAGGGGCTATTCGACAGCAACGGATCTTGCGGATTGGCTCGTGCGCACCTTGGAATTGCCGTTTCGGGAGGCCCACCACGCGGTGGGTCGCCTCGTCCGGCAGGCCGAACAGCAAGGGGTCGAGCTGCATGAGCTGCCGCTTTCCGCCATGCAAAAGGTCGAACCGCGCATCACCGAGGACGTATTTTCCGTGCTCTCCGTCGAGAGTTCGGTGCAAAGCCGGACCAGCCATGGGGGAACCGCGCCACAGAACGTTCGCAAAATGGCGCAAGACTGGCTGAAG
>JBKJYG010000573.1:0-4298 GCA_046715905.1 Hyphomicrobiaceae bacterium
TCATCGAGCAACTCGTCATGCGAGAGCCAATGACCATGCGCGAGATCATCGACACAACGCGAGCCTACCGCCGATTTCAATCCTGCCGCCTGAGCTAAGGGGACAGGCATGTGTCTCATGTGCCCCACTATCGGCAAGAATGCCCACCACTTCGTTAACGCCCATACGATCAAATCCAAACTTTTCAAATAATACAATGGTTACCATTTATTTATAAAAATCATATAGATCCCATATGACTATCGATTAACAGGACGTATCATATGGCATTTACTGAACGCTCCGCGGCAGCGCCGCTCGTCGCACTTCTATTCGCCCTCTCCCCTTGCCCGGCGAGCGCGGAGCCTGGCGTCAGCAACGACAGGATCCTGTTCGGTCAGGCCGCCGCGATCGACGGGCCCGCGGCGGCCCTCGGGCTCGATATGCAGGCCGGCATCCGGGCCGCCTTTGGCGAGGCCAACAAGACCGGCGGCGTCAACGGCAGAAAGCTCGAACTCGTCACTCTCAACGACGGTTACGATCCGAACAAGTCGATCGAAGCGACCAGGAAGCTGATCGACGAGCACAAGGTGTTCGCGCTGATCGGCGCCGTGGGCACGCCGACATCGGCCGCAACGCAGCCGATTGCGCAGCAGGCCGGCGTGCCGTTTATCGGGCCGTTCACCGGCGCCGAGTTCCTGCGCAATCCGTTCAAACCCAACGTGATCAACGTGCGCGGCTCCTACTTCCAGGAGACCGAGGAAATGGTCGAGCGCCTGACCAAGGATCGGGGCATTATGCGCATCTCGATCTTTTACCAAGACGACGCGTTCGGGCGCGCCGGCCTTGCGGGCGTGCAGCGGGCGCTGGCAAAGCGCAACATGCAGCTCGCCTCCGAGGGCACGTTCGAGCGCAATACGATTGCCGTGAAGCGCGCAATCCTCAGTATCGAGAAGGGTAACCCGCAGGCCGTGATCATGGTCGGGCCCTACAAGCCGAGCGCCACGTTCCTCAAGCTCGCGCGCGAGATCAAGCTGGATGCGATTTTCGTCAACATCTCGTTCGTCGGCAGCAACGCGCTCGCGAAGGAGGCTGGTGCCGCCGGCACCGGTGTTGTCGTCACTCAGGTCGTGCCGTTTCCGAGCGGCGTCTCAATTCCGCTGGTCGCCGGTTATCAGGCAGCTTTGAAGGCGGAAAATCCGAACGCGCAGCCGGGTTTCGGGACACTCGAAGGCTATATGGTGGGCCGACTAATGATCGCCGCACTGGCCAAGATCACGGGCGAGCCCACCCGGCGCACCCTACTCGATACGATTTTCAGCAGTAGTTTCGACCTTGGCGGCGCGCGCCTGGTTTATGGCGACAACGACAATCAAGGAATGGACGAGGTCTTCCTCACCGTGATCGAGCCCGACGGCAGCTTCCGGCCGCTGAATACTTTAAAAGAGATCGGAGGAAGCGGCCCCGGCGTGATCAAACCGCAAGCGTTGTTGCGGTCCAACTTCAAACCGTGAGCGCAGTTTCTGAGCCACAGCAGGCGCTTTGAACTATGGAGAACCACGTGATGACGCGCAACGGCGCTGCCGCCCGAGCAGAAGTCGGCAATCCGGAGCCTGTGACAGCCGGCTTCAGGAGCGCGGTGGGGAATTGCCTTGCAGTGTTCGGCCGGCTCGGCGACGCAAGTATCCGCGTCAAGCTCCTGGCGGCGGCCGGCGGGATCGCGGGGCTGACCGTGATGGCGACTGCCGTGTCGTTCTTGTCCTACCAGATCGTCGGCGGTGGGCTCAGCAAGATCGAGACGGAAAGCCTGCCCGGCATGACGCATGCCTTCGCGCTCACCCGTCAGGCGGCCGATCTTGCCGCCATCTCGACCACGATCGCGGCGGCCGACAATATCGACGACCTCAACAAGGAGGCCGCTTTGCTCACCAGGAACCGAAACGCGATGCAGGCGAGCCTGCAAGGACTGGCGTCGACCGAGCTCGGCCGCCGCAAGGTCGATCAGCTGCGCCAGGAATCGCAGGAGCTTGGCGACGGCGCCGATCGGCTGGCCGCCGCCATGCACGAAAGGTTCCGGGCGCAGGGCACGGTCGTGCAGCTGCTGGCAGGCGCAGGTGCTGCCCATCGCAAGCTTGCCGAGAAAACGGCGCCGCTCTCCGATGACGCCTATTTCAATCTGGTGATGGGGCTTCGCCGGGCGGGCAAGGACGCGGACCGTGACAAGAGCAGATCCGATCTCCGCCGCCTTGCCGATGACGAGCTGGAACTCTTGGACGGGCTATCCGAACTGCGTGTCGAAGCCAATCTGCTGCTCGGCATCCTGACCGAGATCTCGCTGGCGCCGTCGGCGCAGCTGCTGCCGCCTCTGCGCGACAGCCTGCTCGCCGCCGAGGTCCGGGCCGGCAAGGCCGTGGCCAAGCTCGAACGCACCGAGCACGCACGCGATCTCAAGACAGCACTCGCCGGCCTAACAGCGTTCGGCAACACGAACACCGGCATTCTGCACCAGCGCGGGCTCGAGCTCAGCGCCATTGCGCGGGGCTGGGAGCTGGTCGCGATCAACGCCGCAAAGTCGGCAGAGTTGACGTCGAATGTGGAGGCCGCGGCCGAGGAGGCGCGCCAGCAGATGCACCAGGCGATCGGCGGGTCGGGGGCCGCCATCGCCCACAGCAAGATCGTGCTCCTCGCCATCATCGTGGTTTGCTTGGTGACGCTAGCTGCCGGGTGGATTTTCATCAATCGCAGCATCGTGCTCCGGCTGCGTCGCCTGCGCGATGCCGTCATCGAGCTGGCAGCGGGCAATCTCGAGGTAGAGGTGCCGAAAAGCGGACAAGACGAGCTGTCAGACATGGCTGGCGCTCTCGAAACGTTCAAGACCAATGCGGTCGACAAGCTACGTTTGGAGCGGGAGGCGCATGAAGACCGTGTGCGGGCAGAGCAGGCACGCCAGAAGGCAGAGCAGGAGCGGCAGCAAGCAGCAGCCGAGGATGCGGCGCACAGCAACGAGCGGGCCAGGGCGATCGAAATGATTGCCGGCGCACTCTCCAGGCTCGCCGACAAGGATCTGTCTTACAGACTGGGTGACGATATGCCGGATGCCTATCGCCAGATCCGGGACGACTTCAATCGGATGAGCGAGGAGGTTTGCTCGATCATTGTGAGAATTGCTGATGCGAGCACAGCTGTTCACGGCGCCACGACGGAGATTGCATCTGGTGTATCGGACCTGTCTGTTCGCACCGAGCACCAGGCGTCGTCTCTGGAGGAGACGGCGGCGTCGATGGAGGAGTTGACCGCGACGGTCAGGCAGAACGCCAGCAACGCCCAGGAGGCCAACAAGCTGGCCTCGGCGGCGCGGCTTTCGGCGGCATCCGGCAGCGAGATCGCCTCGAAGGCGGTGGCTGCCATCGACAAGGTCGAGGGCTCGTCGCGCCAGATCAGCGACATCGTCGGGCTGATCCAGGAGATCGCGTTCCAGACCAACCTGCTGGCGCTCAATGCCGCCGTCGAGGCGGCGCGTGCGGGTGATGCCGGCCGCGGCTTCGCGGTGGTCGCCAACGAGGTGCGGGCGCTGGCCCAGCGTGCGGCGCAGGCGTCGAAGGACATCAAGCAGTTGATCGTGTCGTCAGAGGCCCAGGTCAAGGATGGCGTCGGCCTCGTCAAGCAGGCCGGCGATGCCCTGCGCGAGATCGCAACCTCGGTGGTCAAGGTCGCCGACTTCGTTTCGGAGATCGCAGCCGCCAGCCAGGAGCAGGCGTCGGGCATCTACCAGGTGAGCAAGACGGTGGGCAGCATGGACGAGGCGACGCAGCAGAACGCGGCGCTGGTCGAGGAGACCAATGCGGCGTTGCATTCGGCCCAGTCACAGGTCGACGAGTTGCGCAAGGCGGTGGGGTTCTTCAAGACCGGGGCCAACACCGAGGCACCGAGGGCCGCCGCCAGGCCGGCGGTTGCCAAACCCGCGGCACCGGGCATGCCGGCTCAGGCCAACCCGGTGCACCGCCAGCAGGGCATGCTCGCACGACGCATGAACACACGCGGCGGTGTCACGGCAGCAGCCGAGGACTGGAAGGAGTTCTGATGTGATGGGGGGGCGGCGAGGACCAACAGTCATGGTCAAATGCGAACAGGGGGAGACTAGGGGGTGGACTCAATTGATCGCAGGAAAATGCGGACGGAGACAAGCTGAATAAAGGCGAAGAACGCTGCGCCCAGCTTGTCGTAGCGAGTGGCGATACGTCGGAACTGCTTCAGCTTGTTGAAGAAGCGCTCGACGTGGTTGCGCTCCCTGTAGATGGCCTTCGTCCACCGGAACTTCT
>JBKJYG010000574.1:0-4001 GCA_046715905.1 Hyphomicrobiaceae bacterium
GTACTGCTTGGCGTGGCGGTCCTTCGATTGCAGGGCTTTTCGCTGCCGTTCCGGCTTCAGTCGGCTCTGCAGCGCCAGGAGCCCTTGGGTAGTGCCCTCGTTGACAGCGGTCTCATCTGGGTGGCCGGTTTTCTGCTCATTACGCCTGGCCTAATGGCGGATGTGTGTGGTCTGATTTTGTTGTTCCCACCCGCCCGAAAGGCGCTCGCGAGCTGGTTTGACCGACGCGTTTTGAGCAAACTTTCGGCTTGGCCGACCCGATTCTCGCAGATGCGTAAGGCCACGGCCCGTGAACCGAACATGCGGTCCTCCGATCCAGGGGCGCCGATCATCGACGCTGACTTCCATCGTGTCGATGAACGTACCGTTGAGCCACATCGGTCGCACTCCGACCCTCGTGCGGGAAGCGGCAGTGACGGCAACTCCGACGTCACCCGCAAACGCGGAGAGTAAGTCCGCGCCACGCATCGAGGCGACCCAGGGCTGTGGATAGAGGCCACCGCGGAACATTGCGTGCAGCGAATTCGGCCTGTAAGCCAGCTTTGCGTCGACGTAGAGGAGAGATGATGATGGCTGAACCCTCCAATACCGGTGCCCCAAACGGTGGCGGAAGAGCGCCGATCAATGTGCGGGTGCTTGGCCAGTATGTGAAGGATCTTTCTTTCGAAAGTCCGAATGTTGTCAAGCTGTTGGCTGGACCCCCCGATAATCCTCAGCTCAATCTGGAGATCAACGTCGCGACCGCGAAGACCGGTCCCGACACCTATGAGGCGGCTATCGATTTCAAGGCGGTGGCCACGGGATCGATCGGCACCATCTATGATTTCGAGTTGGTGTACGCAGGGCTGTTCAAAATCGAGAACGCTTCGCCAGAGGTGTTGGAAGGGATGCTCAACGTGAACTGCCCGGCACTTTTGTTTCCGTTCTTGAGGCGGATCGTCGCCGATCTGTCGCGGGAGGGCGGGTTTCAGCCCCTGCTGCTCGATCCGGTGGATTTCGCGGCACTTTACATGCGCCAGAAGTCGAAACCCGGTGCCGTCTCGGCCACGAACTGAAGCTTAGCTGGATCGCCCTCTTTAATCGACATGGGGTCGGCGGGTCGCTTGGAACTGGTCCTCGACCACGTAGGGTCCCCCGCCCGTGTTGAGCTTTGATGAGAACAGAACGAATCGGTTGACCGTGAACGGCTCGAGGCGAAGCGCGGAGCTGGAGGCAAGGAAGCGAACGATCGGATCGGGCCTCGATCCCCGCAGCCGCGCCAGTGTGACATGAGCCTTGAATGCTCGCGAGCAAGGCGGCAATCCGGCCGATCGGGCTGCGCGTTCGGTAGCCCGTTGAAGCTGGTCAAGAGGGTCCGATGCTATGACACCCGCCCAAATGACCCGGGGCTCGCGGCCGCCAAAGATGCCCAGGTCGGCAATAGTCAGGGAAAAAGGTTCAAACTCAATCTCGGACAGGGAGCTGGCAAACTCATCGGCGGCGCGGTTATCGATGTCGCCCGCAAAGCGAAGGCTAAGGTGAAGATCGTGAGGTTCGACCCACTTGGCCCCCGGCAACGGTTGACGCAAAATTCCAAGCCGCTGACGATGAAGCTCGGGTAATTCAAGGCCCGCAAACAGGCGGATCATTTGGCCGTTCCCGCAGGCCTCGCTGATCCGGGAGAGGCGGAACGGTGTTTTGCTTTCACCCGCGCGATGAGCTGCTCAGCCAGAGGGGCCATCCGCTCGGCGATGACGCCGATGCCTTTCGCGGAGGGATGGACACCGTCGCTGAGGTTTAATTTTGTATCCAGGACGACACCCGTCAGGAAGAACGGATACAAGAGCGCATCGTACTTGGCGGCCAGTTCCGGAAAAATAACGTCAAAGGCGTTGGCATAATCGTTGCCAAGATTACGGGGTGCCCGCATGCCCGCCACAAGGACTTCGATGTTGCGTGCCTTGAGAGAGGCCAAAATCTTGTCGAGGTTGGCTCGCACGCGCGCTGGAGGAACGCCCCGCAGCGCATCATTGGCCCCAAGTTCGAGAATGACCGCATCGACACCATCGGGCACAGCCCAGGCCAGCCTCTGAAGGCCACCTTGCGTGGTATCTCCGGACACGCCCGCGTTGGCGATCTCAAGCTGATAGCCTTTTGCTTCCAGCAGACGCTGCAGCTGGTTGGGGAACGCTTCGCTCGGCCTCAAGCCATAGCCAGCGGTTAAACTGTCTCCAAACGCCGCGATGCGGATTGGGCGATTGGTACTCGTGACGGCCGCGACGGGACCTGCAGCGAGCATCGCGGTCGTGAGTGAAAGGTTGACGAGCAGGAGGAGACGTACCATTTGGCCCACAACAGGGAACATGAGAACTCGCTTGGTCGCTGGAGATGAGATAGCGAAGTGGGTGGCGTATCGCAGATGTAAGGACCGGTTGGGCAGAACGTGAGGGGTGCGACGGCTGGAGGCATCGGAGATCCGTCGATCAAGGTATCCGCTTAGCTGCTCGGCCTTGATTGCCGACCGGGGTTCTCCATCAGCACGCCAGAGCGTTGACGTCGTTTCAATGCCACGTTTGCCGATGTTTGACCATTTTGCTCGCGAGGAGCCGTTTAGGTTTGTCACACCCCGTTCCAATACGACCTGACCCGATCATCAACTTGTCCGGTGTTTCGTTCTCGCTGCGCAGCCGTGCGGGGGAGGTCGCGATTCTCGATGACGTTTCGTTGAGCATCGCCACCGGTGAAACAGTGGCCATCGTCGGGCCCAGCGGATCGGGTAAAACGTCGCTGATGATGATCATGGCTGGATTGGAACGCGCCACTGCCGGCCGCGTCGAGGTCGGGGGAGCAGATTTTTCGAACCTGAATGAGGATGAATTGGCGCTCGCGCGGGGCGCGGGGATTGGCATCGTTTTTCAATCGTTCCATTTGGTGCCCACGATGACCGCGCTCGAGAACGTGGCGCTTCCGCTCGAGTTCCAAGGCCGGCCTGACGCTCTCGAGCGTGCCGGCCGGCTTCTCGGCGATGTCGGGCTGTCGGTTCGTCGCTCGCATTTTCCCTCTGAGTTGTCCGGCGGCGAGCAGCAAAGGGTGGCGCTTGCACGGGCGTTGGTGACTGAGCCGCAACTTCTGCTGGCCGACGAGCCGACGGGCAACCTGGATGGGATCACAGGGCGCCAGATCATCGAACTCTTGCTGGGGCTGCGCTCAAAGCGGCAGGCCACGCTTGTGCTTGTCACACACGACGAGGCGCTGGCCGCCCGATGCACCCGGGTGGTGCGCATGGCGGATGGACGGATCGTGGGAGATGCCCCGTCAGCTCCTCGGGCGGGCGTCGAAGGTTCGGTGGCATGAGTGTCACCAGGACCGAGCTCGCCGCGCGGCCAGCCAGGTTCACGCTCCCGTCCGTCGTACGCATCGCTTTGCGGGAGCTGCGCAGCGGGCTCAAGGGTTTCTATGTCTTCGTGGCCTGCGTGGCCCTGGGGGTGGCCGTCATCGCCGGCGTCGGTGCTTTATCGGACGCCTTGCGCGCGGGGTTCGAGCGCCAGGGCGAAGTGCTGCTTGGGGGCGATGCAACGCTTGCCCGCCCGCATCGGCGTGCCGAAGCGCGCGAGCGGGCCTGGATGGATGAGCAGGGCCGCGTCTCCGAGACAGCCACGCTTCGCTCGATGGCGCGGCGGCTGGATGGGACGGAGCAGACGCTCGTTGAGCTCAAAGGCATCGACACAGGCTATCCGCTCGCGGGCGAGCTGAAATTGCGCTCGGCGGGGCTTGATCGTGCCGACGTTTTCCGTGGCGCGGGCGCGGCGGTCGACGAGATTCTGCTCGAGAGCTTGCAGCTGAAGCTCGGCGAGCGACTTCGTCTGGGCCGGCACGAGGTCGAAATCCGAGCGGTCATCGAGACGGAGCCGGACAAAATTTCGGATCGGCTGACGTTTGGGCCGAGAATCCTGGTCGGGCTGGAGACGCTCGAGGCCACGGGTCTGGCCGAGCCCGGCAGTCTGGTGCGGTGGCGCTACGCC
>JBKJYG010000575.1:0-3702 GCA_046715905.1 Hyphomicrobiaceae bacterium
TCGCAATTGGTCGTGAAGCCGCTCGAGGCTTTCGTGGCGACCAAGGATCGCCATCACCTCGAAAACCGGCGGGGAAACGCTCCGTCCCGTCAGTGCGGCCCTGAGCGGCTGCGCCAGGCGGCCAAGCTTCAGCGCCGCCTTCTCGGCTGCTTGACGGATTTGAGCCTCGAGCGCCGACGCGGTCCAGTCGCTTTCGCCAAGGGCGCTCAGGGTGCCGGTCACCTCCCGCAAGGCGACGTTCCCCTCTCCCTCGACCAGCTTTCGCGCCTTGTCGTCGAGGGCGAGGGGCCGTTTGGCGATCAGGAACTCGGCGCCGCTAACGAGCTCGGGCAGCGTTTTAGCGCGTTCCTTGAGACTGGGCAGCAGACGGGCGAGCCGCTCCCATCCCGCCTCGGCAAACCGGGCCGCTGTCTCGTTCCCCTGCGGGATCACGGCCAGATAATCTTTGACGCGCATCAGCAACTCGGCATCGTCCGCGTCACGAATGTAGTGCGCGTTGACGTCCGCAAGCTTCACGAAATCAAAGCGGGCCGGCGATTTGCCCACGTCCTCGATATCGAACCAGGCGATGGTCTGCTCGGTCGAGAACAGCTCCTCGTTGCCGTGACTCCAGCCCAGCCGAACGAGGTAGTTGCGCAGAGCGGCCGGAAGATAGCCCATCGCGCGGTACTCTTCGACGCCTTGCGCGCCGTGGCGCTTCGACAGCTTGCCGCCGTCGGGGCCGTGCACCAGGGGCAGGTGTGCGAACACCGGCAAGGTCCAGCCAAGCGCATCGTAGACCTGGATCTGGCGGCCGGTGTTGGTCAGGTGGTCGACGCCCCGGATGACGTGGGTCACGGCCATATCGTGATCATCGACCACCACGGCGAAATTGTAGGTCGGCGCCCCGTCCGACCGTAAAATGATGAGATCGTCGATCTCTTTGTTGGCAATGACGACCCGCCCCTGCACACGGTCGTCGATCACCGTCTCGCCCTCGCGGCGCGTCTTCAGGCGGATCGACGGATGCCTATCGGCGGGTGCCTCGCGCGGATCTCGGGTCCGCCACGGGCTTTCGATCACCTGCGATCGGCCTTCGGCGCGGGCGGTCTCGCGCATCGTCTCGAGCTCGGCTGGCGTGAGATAGCAGTGATAGGCCCGTCCATCGGCCAGCAGCGCCCGGGCCACCTCGCCATGCCGATCGGCGCGCGCGTGTTGGAACAACGGCTCACCGTCCCAATCAAGCTCGAGCCACCGCAGGCTGTCGAGGATGGCCGCGACGTGCTCGGGCTTGGAGCGTTCGCGGTCGGTATCTTCGATCCGCAGCAGGAATGTGCCGCCCATGTGCCGGGTATAGAGCCAGTTGAACAGTGCGGTACGCGCGCCCCCGATGTGCAGGGTGCCGGTCGGCGAGGGGGCAAAGCGGGTCACCACCTTGGCCAGCGGTGCTGCGGACGTGCTCATCGTGCGGCTCGCTTGTGCTAGCGTGCGGGACTGCTGCGCCGTGTAGCACACTCGACGGCGGGGAATAAGGTCGTTGACGGGCAACACCGGCCCAGTCCGCCGTTGTCGTGAGCCTCGAGGCCACGGCGCTCGGCGCACGGGTTGGTGCACGGGAGGGGTCGGGTGAGACGGCTGGTCGATGCCTTGCAGGCCGTGCTCGAGGCCGAGCAGGACCGTTGGTTTTTGTGGACGCCGGTGCTGTTTGGGGTCGGCGTCCTCATCTATTTCTGGTTGCCCATGGAGCCCGAGCGGCTGGTCGTGATCTCGCTGCTGGCCGCAAGTTTCATGATCGCCATGCTGGCGCGCGACGGACTGTTCATCCGGCTCGCCAGCACGGCTTCGTTGATCGTGGCAGCCGGCTTTGCGGCCGCCAAGGTGCGCACCGACTGGGTCGCCGCGCCCGTGCTCGAACGCCAGATCGGACCCGTGACCGTGACGGGATGGGTCGAGCTGGTGGAGCCAAGGCCCGTGCGCGGCCAGCGGCTGACGGTGCGGGTTGCAAGCTTTGACGCTCGCTCCAGCCGAACGCCGGCCGGCGCGGGCGCTGGACGACAGGATGGGAGGGACGGCTCCTCAGAGCGCCGTGAAAGTTGGCCCAAGCGGATCCGGGTTCGCACGCTCACCGTCAACGGCCCTCTCAAGCCTGGCGACGGCGTGCGGTTGCGCGCCACCCTGTCGCCGCCCGCGGCACCGGCGCTGCCGGGCGGATTTGATTTCGCACGCTCGGCCTGGTTCCTGGGCCTGGGCGCGGTCGGCTATACGCGGGACCGCGTCGAGCGCATCACGATCGATGTGCCGATACCGTTCGATCTGACTCTGCGCGCCCCGATCGAGCGCTTGCGGCAGGTGATCGGTCAGAGGATCACAGCGGCGCT
This sequence comes from Hyphomicrobiaceae bacterium, assembly GCA_046715905.1. Lineage (GTDB taxonomy): Bacteria > Pseudomonadota > Alphaproteobacteria > Rhizobiales > Hyphomicrobiaceae. Next base: position 2,358 of record JBKJYG010000575.1, read on the forward strand.
GCCCGGCGAGACGGGCGCCATCGCCAATGCCCTGATCACGGGCGAGCGCGGCGCCATTTCCGACGCCACCAACGACGCCTTCCGTGACTCGGGGTTGTTTCACATCCTGTCCATCTCCGGCTTGCACATGGTGATCATGGCCGGGGCGATCTTCCTGACCGTGCGCGTCCTGCTGACGCTGGTTCCCGCATTGGCGCTGCGGTATCCGATCAAGAAATGGGCGGCCGTGCTGGCGGCGCTGGGCGCGCTCGGCTATCTGCTGATTTCAGGCTCCTCGTTTCCCACAGTGCGGTCGTACATCATGATCTCGATGATGTTCCTGGCCGTGCTGCTGGATCGGCCAGCCGTCGCGTTGCGAACAGTCGCCATCTCGGCTTCGGCCATTCTTTTCGTCTACCCGGAAAGCCTGATCGATGTCGGCTTCCAGATGTCCTACGCGGCCGTCGTGGCGCTGGTGGCTGGATATGAGATGCTACGCCAGCGCGAGCGGTCCCAACCGGCGGCGGGGCGACCCCCGCTGCTGGTCATGAGCCTGTTCTTTGGCGGCATCGTGCTCACCACGTTGATCGCGAGCTTCTCCGTGGCGCCGATCGCGGCCTACCACTTTCATAAAAGCCAGCAGTATGCGGTGTTGGCCAACCTCGTCGCCATTCCGATTTGCAATGTTCTGGTCATGCCGGCGGCGCTTGGCGTGCTGGTCGCCATGCCGTTCGGCCTGGAAGCGTGGCCGGTGCGGATCATGGGTCTTGGCATCGATGCGATGGTCTGGGTGGCGTATAAGGTCGCAGCCCTTCCCGGCGCCGTCGGTCGCATGCCCGAGATGCCGACGCTCGCCTTCGCGCTGATGGTGAGCGGCGGCATCTGGCTTTGCCTGTGGCGGACGCGGTGGCGATACGCAGGGGTGGCGATGATCGCCATCGGGCTTGCGGTGACGCCGTTCCGGACCGGGTTTGATGTTCTCGTTGGACGCAGCGGGACGCTCGTCGCCGTGCGCGCCGCCGACGGGCGGCTCTCGGCGATTGGCGATCGGCAGTCTCAATTCGAGCTCGCGCGCTGGCTCGAACATGATGGCGACGACCGCAGCGCGGCCGCTGTCATCAAGGCTGGCGCGTTCGTTTGCGATGGGGTTGGGTGCACGGCCATGACCAAAGGCGCGCGCGTGGCCCGGGTCGCCCACGCGGCCGCATTCGGGGAGGATTGCAGACGGGCCAAAGTCATCATTCTGGCGGTTCCCGCGCCCCGTGGCTGCCCGCCATCGGTGCTGGTCATCCACCCAACGCATCAGGCCCGGGCCCGCGCCCAGTAGCAGACCTTCAGCACCAAATGCCCCGTGGTGCGAACCGTT
>JBKJYG010000576.1:0-4867 GCA_046715905.1 Hyphomicrobiaceae bacterium
TTTGAAGCTGGCTCTGCAGCGGGCCTTTTCCGAATCGCCAGACGGAAACACCACCGTGCCGCTGCCGCTCCACGACCCTTCGAGGTTGATAACTTGGCTATCTGCCGGTCGGGCGCCGGCGAGCAGCAATCCGGAAGCCAGCGCCACCATGCCGAACGTTGCGGCGAGCCCGGACTGAAATCGCGTGAACATCCCGATTCGTGCGAACATGTCGCCACCTAAAGTTTCTGAGGGGTATGTTGAACACTATCACGACGCGCAACGGCCATCGAGGGTTCCGCTGATCAGCTCGAAAAGAGATTAAGGTTGTGTTGATCTTGCCCGCGTCAGCGCGATGCTCCCGCCAAGGCGCCACGGTCCGGCCTTAACGCGGCTCTGGCAACGCGAGCCGCGCGAGCAGCTCCGAGCGCACCGCGAGCAGGGGCTTGGTCCAGTCAGCGGCTCGCGAAGCCACAAGATTGGCCTCAGATTTCAGGATTACGCCGTCCGTCAACACCTTGAGGCCATTGGCCTTCAACGTGCTGCCGGTGGATGTGATATCGACGATCAGCTCGGCCGAGCCAGCGCCCGGCGCACCCTCCGTGGCACCATGGCTTTCCACGATGCGGTAGAGGGTAACGGCATCGGCCAGTGGCCTGCCTGCAGGGTCAGCAGTGCCCTCTCGCCCTCGCTGTCCGGCGAAAAAGCGGCGCGTGAGGTTGCGGTATTTGGTAGCGACCCGGATCCGGCTGCCATGCCGCCGCCGAAACAGGATCGCCGCCTCCTCCAGATCGGCCATGGTTGCGACGTCGATCCAGAATTCCGGCACAGCCACGACTACATCGGCTCGCCCAAAGCCCAGACCGCCCAGAAAGTCGACTTTCTGCGGCGTGTCGGAGATGGTCTCCCGGATGAGATCCTCGCCGGTGATGCCGAGGTGCGCGTCGCCAGTCTTCATCGCCCGCGCGATCTCTCCGGCGGAGACGAAGGCAATTTCGACACCGGGCATGCCGATCAATTCGCCGCGATAGCCGCGCTCATGTCCGGCCTTGCCGAAGCTGAGGCCAAACTGAGCGAACAGCCGCTGCGTCGCCTCCATGAGGCGGCCCTTCGAGGGCACGGCCAGCACCAAATTCGACGACACGGGCGTCATCAGAGTTGTCCTCCCCGTACCGCGAGCAATAACCGTTCCGTGTGGATCGCGGCGCCGACCGCGGGGATAGGCTTGCCACCGCTGATGGCGGCAACCAGAGTATCGTAGCGGCCGCCGCCGCAGATCGGCCTATGTTCGCCAAGCAGGGCGGACCGGATCTCGAATACGAAGCCCGTGTAATATTCAAACGCGCGCCCAAAGCCGCCCGAGAATGTCGCTTGCGAGAGGTCGATCCCCTCTTCAGCCGCCAATTTGAGCCGCATCTCAAACTGCTCGACCGCCGGCGACAGGTCGACGCGGAACGTTCGGGCGAGATTGCGAATGCGGTCGGGTGCTGCTTCGACCGGCAGGGCAAAGTCAAGGTAGGCGTCGAGGAACTCGACGGCCTTTGGTGACAGCGGTTCTGCCTGGCTGTCTTCCACCATTCCGGCCAAGTGCTCGGCAATCTCCTCGATCGTCCGCGTGCCCTGTACGACGAGCCCGAGCTTGTCGAGATAGTTTCCCACGGCAGGGATCAGCGCTCCGGGCCCGACACCCTGCAGGTCGGTGATCAGACTGGACACGAGCTTTGCCTCGGGATGCGTCAGGCGCTTGAGGTGCTGGCGGAAGGCGTCGGGGCGCCAGAAATGATGCCGCAGGCGCTGCCGCCAGCGGGGTGGCATGGCGATGCCATCGAGAATGGCATGCAGGATGCCAAGATCGCCGACATGCAAGCGGAACGAGCGCAGGCCTGCGGCGCGGACCGATTCCACGGACATGGCGAAGATTTCAGCGTCGGCCTTGGCCGGGTCGGCGGCGCCGAAGGATTCAATTCCCGCCTGTCGGAATTCGCGCGGGCGCGCCGCGTCGCTACCCTCCGGCTGATAGCGGAATACGACCCCGTTGTAGGCGAGGCGGGCAGGTGCGCCGTGCGCGCCAAACCGGTCGAGATAGAGACGGCAAGCTGGGATCGTGAGGTCGGGGCGCAAGCAAAGTTCAGCCCCGTCCGGATCGACGAAAACGTAGGTGCGCGCCCGCAGATCCTCGCCGATGAGGTCGAGGAAAATGTCGGCCGGCTGAATGATGGGGGGCGCGATCGGCTCAAAGCCGGCGCGGGCGTAAATGGCCATGATAATCATGGCCTGCCGGTCGAGGGCTTCGATCCAGCGGGCTGAGTGGGTGGTATCGGGGATGTCGAGGGCGGCAGTCACGAGGCTCAAGTCCTGTGCCGGGCAACGATGTCGGCGACGGTCGGCACGAGGTCCGCCTCCGCGACGGACACCTGGGCGGGACGGGTGCTCTTCCACTCGGCGTTGCCCTTGATCGCGGCGGAGGCTTTGGCGCCCTCGATCAAGTCCTTGATCTGCACTTCGCCCCTGGCGCGTTCGTCGCCCCCTTGGATGACGACGCAGGGCGCGTGACGACGGTCCGCGTACTTCATCTGCGCCTTCATGCCGGAGGTGCCCAGATACATCTCAGCCCGGATCCCGGCCGCCCGCAGGGCTTGCGCCATGCGCTGGTAGCGGGGCAGCTCGCTCCGGTCCAGGCCCAGCACGACAACGGGGCCGAGGGGGGCCGTTCGCACCTGTCCCTTGACGATTGCCAGCGCTGCTTGCAGCCGGGACAGGCCGAGCGAGAAGCCGGTGGCGGGAACACGCTGGCCGGTAAAGCGCGCGACGAGGTCGTCGTAGCGCCCGCCGCCGCCCACTGAACCGAAGCGCACCGTCTGGCCGTCGTCGTTCTTGACCTCGAATGTGAGCTCGGCCTCGAATACGGGCCCCGTGTAATAATCGAGACCCCGGACGACCGATGGATCGAAGGCGATGCGAGAGGCCTCATAACCGGCGGCGCGGACGAGAGCCTCGATCTCCGCCAGCTCGGCCAATCCAACCGTCGCCCGCGCGTTGTCCGCGACCAGCGGCCTCACCGTCTCCACCATCTCGCCGCCTTGCGCCGTGGAAGCGGCCAGGAAGCGGACGATGGTCGCGATGGCCTTGGGTGCAAGCTTGGCGCCGAGGGTAAAATCGCCGCTCTCGTCGCGGCGTCCCTCCCCCAGCAGCAGCGAGACGCCCTCGACGCCGAACTTGTCGAACTTGTCCATGGCGCGCAGAACCGTGAGCCGGCGGCTCGCATCGCTTTCGGAGCCCGGGTCGATGCCGGCGGTCTCGAGCAGGCCGTCGAGCACCTTGCGATTGTTCAGCTTGATCCGATACTGGTCAGCAGGAATGCCCAGCGCTGCAATGACGTCGGCCATCAGCATGCAGGCTTCGGCATCAGCGGCCACGCTGTCCGTGCCCACGGTATCGGCATCGCACTGCATGAATTGCCGGAAGCGGCCTGGGCCTGGCTTCTCGTTGCGCCAGACAGGCCCGATCGCATAGCGGCGATAAGGCTTCGGCAGCCGGTCGAAGTTCTCGGCGACATAACGGGCCAGAGGGGCCGTCATGTCGTAGCGCAGGCTCATCCATTGCTCGTCGTCGTCGTTGAGTGAGAACACGCCGGCGTTGGGGCGATCCTGGTCGGGCAGGAACTTGCCCAACGCATCAGTATATTCGAAGGCTGGAGTCTCGAGCGGCTCATAGCCGTAGCGCTCGTAAACCTCCCGAATGGTCGACAGCATGCGCGTCAGATCGCGCAACTCCTCTCCTGCCAAATCCTGGAAGCCTTTGGGCAGCCGCGCCTTGGGCCGTGTTTCCTGGGTCGGCGTGGACATCGTGGCGGGCCTATCCCAGTTGCTTAGGGCTTTGGGGCTGCGCGGCGTTTTCGGACGCATGCCGTAGTCCCTTCGCCCGCCGAGCGCTGCGCGCTTATAGACCAAGCGCTGGTAAGGGGGAAACGCTCAATAAGCCGCTCGTCGCGCTGTAGGCGCTTGGGCACGCGCAAAGGATACCGCATCCCAGCGGAATTGATCAGCCCGTCACCCCATTCAATGCCTGCGGGCGGCTTGTTCGAAGCCTCCACCTTCAAATCACCTAACCGCTTGTTGGTTGGTGCTTGCCCCATGTAGAGTTCGGAAAAAAAGCACCTTGGGAGGTTTTCCGACGATGCGTATTAAGAGTGGCCAGGATTTGGGCACAGCGTTGCTTTTTGTGGCCGTTGGGGCGGCCGCGCTTTGGATCAGCGCCGACTATCCACGAGGCACCCCGCAGCGACCAGGGACCGGTGTCCTGCCGGTCATCTTGAGTTGGTGCCTGATCGGAACAGGAGCCCTGATCGGCATTCAAGCCCTGCTGACCGAAAAGGAACCCATGACCCCCTGGGCTTGGCGGCCCATCATCCTGGTGACGCTGGCCACCGTCTCATTCGGCCTCCTGATCGATGACCTCGGCCTCATCGTCACGATGATAATCTCGCTCACGCTCTGCGCCCTTGGCACGCCCGAAACGCGATGGGCCGAATACGCGATGTTCCTGTTGATCCTGATCGCGATTGGGGTCAGCACGTTCATCTGGCTGCTCGGCATGCCGATTACGACCTGGCCGATACGCATCCCCACTTGGCTGGCCGCTATCAACGGCCGCTGAGCGGCAGGAGATCTCATGGACTTCAGCTCGGTCTACGCCAATCTGGCGCTGGGTTTGCAGGCTTGCCTACTGGTCATTTGGGTGAAATTGCCCCTGATCGATCTCCTCGTCCCGGTGCCGATCAATCTGTTCTGGTGCCTGATGGGGACGATCATCGGCACCGCCATCGGCGTGCTTCCAGGGGTCGGCCCCGTCGCCACGATGGCCCTGCTGCTGCCCGTCACCTACTACC
>JBKJYG010000577.1:0-6826 GCA_046715905.1 Hyphomicrobiaceae bacterium
ATCATGTACAATCAGCGGGCCCGGCCGGTTCCGGCAAAGAAAGGCTGAACACTAGCGTACGACCCGCGCGCGCTACTCCCCGGGCCTGCACGATCCATGCCTGCACGATCCAGCGGCAAGGTCTCAGGGCCGCGGGCGGCCACCCGATCGGGTGGCCGGGACGGGCCCGGCCGAAGGAGCCGCAACCTCGTCGATCGCGCCGGCGCCGCCCGTCCGAGTACGGGTCACCAGGCGGAAGAACAACGGCACGAACAGCGTTGCAATGGCGGTGGCGGCAATCATGCCGCCGATGACGCCGGTGCCGATCGAATGGCGGCTCGCGGAACCCGCACCGGTGCTGATGGCGAGCGGGAGCACGCCGAGGATGAAGGCCAGTGAGGTCATGATGATCGGCCGAAATCGCAGCCGCGCCGCTTCCAGGGCGGCCTCCAGCGGCGACAGTCCGTCCTGGTAGCGCTGCGAGGCCACCTCGACGATGAGGATGGCGTTCTTGGCCGCGAGGCCAATCAGGGTGACGAGGCCGATCTGGAAATAGACGTCGTTCTCAAGTCCCCGCAGATAGATGGCGACGAGCGCACCGAACACGGCAAACGGCACCGCTGTGATCACCGCCAGCGGCAAGGACCAGCGCTCGTATTGCGCCGCCAGGATGAGGAACACCATCACGAGGCCGAACAGGAAGCCCTGGTAGCCGGTGCCCGCCGTCGCCAGTTCCTGAAAAGCCGATCCGGTCCAGCCGATCGTGTACTCGGACGATAGGGTGGCGGCGGCAACCTCCTGCATGGCGGCAATCGCCTGCCCAGAGGAATAGCCCGCCGCCGGGTTGCCGAGCACCTTGGCTGCGGGAAAAATGTTGAACCGGTCGACGGTGTCGGGGCCAACGTCGCGCTGTACTTTCACCAGCTCGTTGAGCGGCACCATGGTCCCGACCTCGGAGCGGACGTAGACGTGGCGCAGATCGGCAGGACTCTCGCGGAATTCGGGTTCGGATGACAGGCTGACGCGATAGGTGCGTCCGAACAGCGTGAAATCATTGACGTAGAGACTGCCAAACGAGCTTTGCATGGTCTCGTAGACCGTGTTGATCGGCACCCGGATGGACTTGGCCTTCTGGCGGTCGACATCGACCCGGTATTGCGGCACCCCGGTCGTGAAGGTGGTCGAGACGCCCTGGAGCTCTGGACGCTTGTTGGCCGCCTCGACCAGGCGCGAGGCGGCCTGTGACAGGGACGGCAACGAGCCCCCGGTGCGATCTTGCAGGGAGAACTCGAAGCCCCCCGTTGTGCTGATGCCCTGGATCGGCGGTGGATTGAAGCCGATCACCACGCCGTCCCTGAACTTGGAGTTGATACTGGCAAAAGCCGGGGCGAGGTTGCGGGCGTCCTGTGCCGCGTCCTTGCGCAGCGACCAGTCCTTGAGCGTCACGAAGGAGATGCCGGAATTCGTCTTTTGCGCGCCGGACAGGAAGTCGTACCCCGACAGGGTGACCACATTCGTGACGGAGGGGTTCTGCCGTAACGCCTCCGTCGCTGTTGCCGTGACCTCGCGCGTTCGTGACAGCGATGCGGCGGGGGGCAGGGCGGTGACCACGAACACGACGCCTTGGTCCTCGTTGGGCACCAAGCCCGACGGCACCCTCAGGAACAAAAAGCCGATCAGGCCAAGCATCACCAGCACCATCAGGACGCCCTGCACCGGCCGATGCAGCAGATAGCCGACACCGCCCATGTACCGGTTCGTCAGCCAGCCGAAGGCGCGGTTGAAGGTCCGGAAAATGCGCCCTGGTTCGTGATTATTCTGATGCGGTTTCAGGAACACCGCCGCCAGCGCGGGTGTCAGCGTCAGCGCGACAATGCCGGAGATGATGACCGAGACGGCAATGGTGACGGCAAACTGGCGGTATAATTCTCCCGCCAGACCGCCGAGAAAGGAGACCGGAATGAACACGGCGCAAAGAACCAGAACGATAGCAATGACGGGACCTGTGACCTCGTCCATGGCTTGAATCGCGGCATCCCGAGGCGACTTGCCCTCGCTCGCCATGATGCGCTCGATGTTCTCGAGCACCACGATCGCATCATCGACGACGATGCCGATCGCCAGCACGAGGCCGAACAGCGTCAGGAGGTTGATCGAGAATCCGAGGAGGTACATGCCCGCGAAGGTGCCAATGATCGATACCGGCACGGCGATCACCGGGATCACCGTGGCCCGCACATTCTGCAGGAAAATAAACACGACCAGAATGACCAGGATCACAGCCTCGATGAAGGTGGTGACGACTTCCTGGATCGAGACTTCGACGAACCGGGTGGTGTTGTAGGGAATGTCGTAGCGAAGGCCATCGGGAAAGCGCTTGGCGACGTTGTCCATCGCGGTCTTGACGGCGCCGGCAACCTGCAGCGCGTTGGCGCCCGGTTGCAGAAAGACGCCGATGGGAACCGCCGGCGAGCCATTGAATGTGGCCGACAATCCATAGCTCAAGGCGCCCAGCTCGACACGTGCGACGTCCTTCAGGCGCAGGGCGCCGCCAATCGAATCCGATCGAATGATGATGTTTTCGAATTGAACAGGGTCGACCAGCCGATTCGGCGTCGTCACCGAATAGGTGAAGGCCTGCGGGTCCTTCATCGGTTCTTCGCCGAAGCGGCCGGCGGCGAATTGCTGGTTCTGCTCGCGGATGGCGGTGGTGATGTCGCTGGGCGTCAGATTGTACTGGGCGACCTTGTCGGGCCGCAGCCAAATGCGCATGGAGTAGTCGGAGGGCCCGAACAGCGATGCATCGCCGACGCCGGGAACCCGGCGCAGCTCGTCGATGACATTGAGCAGCGCGTGATTACTGATGAAAATTGTGTCGTGCCGCCCGCCCGGCGACGACATGGCGATGACCTGCAATATTTGGCTCGATCGCTTCTGAACCACCAGGCCCTGGCGTGTGACTTCGGCCGGCAGTTGAGGCAGCGCCCGCTGCACCCGATTGTTGACGCTGATCGCCGCCTGATCGGGATCAGTGCCGATCTGGAAGCTGATCGTAAGGGTCATGGTCCCGGAGCCCGTGGACGTGGACCGCATGTACAGCATGTTTTCAACGCCGTTGATCTGCTGCTCCAGGGGAGCGGCAACCGTGGCGGCAATGGTCTCCGCAGTCGCTCCGGAATAGGTGGCCGTCACCACGACATCGGGCGGCACGATTTGCGGATATTGCGAGATTGGTAAGGCGCGCATGGCGACGAGACCAGCCAGCACGATGACGATCGAGAGCACACTGGCGAAGATCGGCCGGTCGATGAAAAAGCGGGAGATCACGGCTTGGCTCCAGCCGCCGTTGGCGGGCTCCCCGGGGCTGCAGGCGCCGCAGCTGCCGGAGCCGACGGTGCTACGGGTTTCAGGATCGCGCCGGGGCGAACGCGGATGATCCCGTCGACGACGATGCGTTCGCCGCTTTTCAGCCCGGAACGCACGATCCAGCCTTTGTCGATTTCCTGATCGAGGACGACGGGCCTCACCTGCGCGTCCGAGTTGCTGCCGACAACGTAAACAAACGGCCCTTGCGGACCTTGCGAGACGGCGGCCCTTGGGACGAGAATGGCGTTCGGTACGGTCATGCCGCGGACGTTGATGCGCACGAATTGTCCTGGCAGCAGGCGATTGGCATCATTGGGGAACACAGCGCGGATCTGGATCGTGCCGGTTTGCGGGTCGACCGAACGCGAGCGGTTATCGAGCTTCCCAAGCTGTGGATACGTCTTGCCGTCGCCGAACTGAAGCTGGACTTCGAGAAGCTCGGGCCGCAACGGCGCCGCGCGCTCCTCATTGAGACTTTGGAAACGGCGCAGCTCCTCGTCCGTGATGGTGAAATTGACGTAGGCGGGATCCAGTTGCGTGATGGTTGTGAGCAGGGTCGATTGCGGCTGAATGAGCGCGCCTTCGGGAGGCGAGGTGAGGCTCGTGGGGCCGGCCAGCGGCGCCTTGATAACCGAGTACTCGACGTTGAGCCGGGCCGTCGCCACCTCGGCTTCCGCGCCCTGTAATGTCGCGCGGGCCTGATCGCGGGCGGCCGTGGCATCATCCAGCGCTTTTTGCGACGACACCTGCCGCTCGGCGAGCTCGGAGATGCGCTCGAAATTCACCTCCGTCTGCTTGAGGGTTGCCTGAGCTTGCCATCTGAGCCAACGATCGGTTCAGGGTCGCCTCAAAGGATCTCGGATCGATGCGAAACAACACCGCGCCGGCCTCAACGGTGTCGCCCTCGTTATACTCGCGCTTCAGAAGCACGCCACCGACCTGCGCGCGAACCTCAACGACGCGGAATCCCGCGACCCGCCCCGCGTATTGAAGAGCGAGCGGGACGTCTTCGGACTTGGCCTCGAGAATGCCGACTTCAGCGGGCGGCGGAGCTGGCGGAGCCGCAGGCGCGGCGCTGGGAAGCCGCATCCAGTAGCCAGCACCAAGGACGGCCGCCGCGATCACGACGCCAGCCGTCGCCAAGCCTATTTTCACGGGTCGGGTCAGCACGTTGACGAAGCTCCTTACGCACGACGAAGCCTTAGAAAAAAAATTCGAGAGGACGGGAGTTTCGTCAAACCTTAATCGAATGTCACTAAACAAGTTGGCCCCAAGGGTGAAGCGTCGGGTTGGCCCATCCGGTTCCTTAACGCACGAACATCCAAGTTCCGTGCCAAGGCCACGGCCAGCAGCGCCAGTCGCGCGTTGCAGGCCCGGATCACGCCGCCGATCTCGGCCGCGGGTACGGGGCGGCTGAAAAAATAGCCCTGCATCTCGTTGCAGCCTGCCGCTCGCACCTTGTCGAGATGATCCTCGGTCTCGACGCCTTCAGCGACTGTCGTCATATCCAGGCTGCGAGCGAGCTGGGCCACGGCACTGACGATGGCCACGCAGTCCGATCGCTTGGACATGTCGCGGATGAAGCTCTGATCGATCTTGATCTTATCGAAGGGGAAGCTGCGCAGGTAGCTGAGGCTCGAATATCCGGTCCCGAAGTCATCCAGTGCGAACGTTACGCCCAGGTGACGCAGCCGGTGCAGAATTTTCGAGATCGCCGGATTGTCGTCCAGCAGCAGCGTTTCCGTAACCTCGAGCTCGAGGCGATGGCTCGCCAGGCCAGTCGATCGGAGCGTGTCCTCGGCCATGCGAGCGAGGTCCGTGCCGGCAAACTGTGCCGCCGAAAGATTGACGGAGATCTTGACGCCCTCGGGCCATTGGAGGGCGGCCTGGCAAGCTTGCCCGAGCGCCCACTGTCCGATCGCAATGATGGCGCCGGTCTCCTCGGCGATGGGGATGAATTCCGCCGGCGAAATGAGCCCGCGGTCGGGATGACGCCAGCGCAACAAAGCTTCGCAGCCCGAAACGCAGGCCCGCCCAACGTCGATCATGGGCTGATAGAACAGCTCGAGCTGGCCAGCCTGCAAGGCGTTCTTGAGGTCCTGCTCCATCTGCCGCCGGGAGCGAAGCCGCATTTCCATGCCGGGCTCGAAAAATCTCATGGTGCCACCGCCTTCGGCTTTGGCGCGGTACAATGCGAGATCGACATTCTTGAGCAGATCATCGGGGTTCTTGGCGTCGGCCGGTGCCAGCCCGATGCCGACTGTCGCACCGACCCTGATGGTATGACCCTCGATGTGGAACGGCCGCGAGATGGCATCGATCAGGCGTTGCGCCAGGACGTCGGCATCGGCGTAGTCTTGCGCGCCAGTCTGGATGATCGCGAACTCGTCACCGCCGAGCCGGGCCACGATATCGGAGGCGCGTGCGGTCGCGACAAGGCGCTTTGCGATGTGGGCGAGAAGGGAATCGCCAACTGGATGGCCGAGCGTATCGTTGACCTCTTTGAAGTGGTCGAGGTCGAGGCAAAGCAGCGCAAAGCCGCCGCCCTCCTCCAGCCCGGCCCAGGCCTTGTCGAGTTCCTCGCCAAAGTACAGGCGATTGGCGAGGCCCGTCAGCGCGTCGTGGCGGGCCAGATGCGCGATCTGCTGCTCGGCCCGACGCTTCTCGGTCACGTCTTCGTGCATGGCCACGCAGCCACCCGTCTCGAGCGGCCGCAAGGAAACATCGACGACACGGCCATCGGACAAGGTCTGGCTGAAAAGGGTTACGGTGGCGGTTGTGAGGGCGCGATTGAAGATGGTCTTCAACTCGTTCTCACCGAGAGGGCCGCCCTGGGAAATCTGAACTTCGGCTCGTTCCAGGCGGTACTGAATGAGGCTGTCGAGCGGGGTGCCCGGCTGCGCGAGATGGGCGGGAATGTCATACATTCGCGCGTAGTGGCCGTTGCAGAGCACGAGGCGCCCGTCGGCGTCGTACATCGACAAGCCCCGATCCATGTTGTTCAAGGCCACGTCGAGCCACAGATTGAGCTTCTCCAGCCGCGCTTTTTGATCGAGGAGCGTGACCGCATTCAATCTCAGAACCTCGACGGCGCGCGCCATTTCACCGATCTCGTCATCACGTTGATTGGCCTCAACCAGCACCTCCGTCTCGTTGCGGGCCAGCCCGGACATCGCCCCGGTAATGTTTCGCAGGCGGCGCGCGACAGCCCGGATGAGCATGATGCTGAGCGGGAGAATGAGCAGCACCGAGCCGATGGCGATGGTCGCGACGGCCTTGATCAAAACCTGGGCACTGCTCTTCAAGGCCGCGTTCGCCTGATCCGCGATGGCGATCCGACCCTGCTTGTGCTGCCGGACGGTTTGCAGGACGATGTCGGCGGCGGTTGAGTATTGTGCGACCGAATGCAGGGCCTTCGCGCGAAGGCTGGCATCTTGGGCGGCCGCGGCCGACAGATCGAAGACTTCGATCGAAAGGGCTG